>JBEKRA010000041.1:0-10781 GCA_049519195.1 Verrucomicrobiota bacterium | reverse complement strand
CTGTCCACCCAGCGCACGTCGCCGAGCAAACCGCTGCGAACGATGTGGCGCGAGAGGCGGCTCGTCCAGTGGCCGACATAAGTGTGCGCGACGCCGAACG
Organism: Verrucomicrobiota bacterium; assembly: GCA_049519195.1. GTDB lineage: Bacteria > Verrucomicrobiota > Verrucomicrobiia > Limisphaerales > UBA11358 > UBA11358. Next base: position 10,681 of record JBEKRA010000041.1, on the reverse strand, counting down.
GAATGTTGAGCTTGCGCGCCGTGCTCACGAGCGCCTTCGCCTCCTTGAGATTCAGGCACAACGGCTTTTCACAGAACACCGGGATGCCGGCCTTCATCGCCTTCATTGCCGGATCGAAATGGACGAAGTTTGGCGTGACGATGAGGATGTAATCCAGCTTTTGATCTTCGGGCAAAGATTTGTTCGCCGCGATCATGTCGTCGTAGGAGCCGTAGCCGCGAATCGGGTAAGGCCAGTTGGCCGCTTCTTCCAAGGCAATTTTCGGATCAGGGAACAACGCGCCCGCCACGACGCGGCGGGTGCCGTCAAAGTGAATCGCTTTTTGATGAGGATGAACGATGAAGGCGCCTTTGCCGCCGCCGACCAATCCGACATTGAGAGGTTTGTTGGACATAAATGTTTTTTTGTCTGTGAAGTTTGTGACTATTTCTTTTTCGAGAATGCCGCGTCGAACGCCGCTTGATTTGGCGCAAAATCCAGTTTGCGGACGAACGCGCAGCTTTCGGTTGCACCGTGGATTCGGTCCATGCGGCCATCCTCCCATTCCACCGAGAGCGGGCCGCGATAGCCGACGTCGTTCAGTGCCACGATGATGTCCTCGAATTTGATGTCGCCGTGGCCGAGCGAACGGAAATCCCAGAAGCGCCGAGCGTCGGTGAAATCCGTGTGGCCGCCGAACACGCCGACCGTGCCGTCGCCGTGCCACCACCAGACGTCCTTCATGTGCGCATGGAAAATGCGGCCGCCAAATTCGCGGATGAATTTCACATAACACACGCCCTGGTAGCCGAGATGCGACGGGTCGTAATTGAAACCGAACCGCTTATGGTTCTTTACCGCTTCCAGCGCGCGCTTGGCGGAGGCGATGTCGAAGGCGATTTCCGTCGGATGCACCTCCAGCCCGAAGTTGACGTCTTCTTTGTCGAACACATCGAGAATCGGCAGCCAGCGTCTGGCAAAATCGGCAAAACCTTTGTTCCAATAATCCTGGCTTGTCGGCGGGAAGCCGTAAATCGAATGCCAGATGGACGAACCGGTAAAACCGTTCACAACGGCAGGCGAATTATCGGCGACTTTGCGACCGGGCCGCGCGTTGAAAAATTTCCGCGCAGCGACGGCGGTGGCCTTCATTTTTTCGGCGGCGCGCCGGCGGACGCCTTCGGGTTTGCCGTCGCCCCAAACGTCGGCGGGCAAAATGGCCTTGTGCCGCTCGTCAATCAGATCGCAAACCGCCTGGCCGACGAGGTGCGTGGAAATGGCAAAACATTTCAGGCCGTGCTTCGCGAGCAGCGCCCATTTCTTCCTGCAGTAATCGGGTTCGGCGAGCGCGCGGTCCACTTCAAAGTGGTCGCCCCAGCAGGCGAGTTCCACGCCGTCGTAGCCCATGGCTTTGACTTTGGGCGCGAGTTCGGCGAGTGAGAGGTCGGCCCATTGGCCGGTGAACAATGTGACGGGTCGTGACATAAGTGGTAATTGTTGGTTGGCCAATTTTGCCAAGCAGCGCTGTCAGGTCAAGCGCGCGATTAAAACAAAAATGGAATTCGCGGGCGTTTGTGAGTTTTGCCGTTGACAATTGCGCGCCGCCCGGGAGTATTCAGCCCAACCATGAACAACCGTCACGACAAAATCCTGTTCTGGGGCTGCTTTATCGCCCTCATCACCACCAGCTACGCGTTTGTCAGCCGCATGATTTTGTGCGGCGGGCAGTTCGTCACGGACTTCGGCCTGGACAAGGTTGCCGTGGGCGAGTTGCAGGGCGCGGGCATCTGGCCGTTCGGCGTGAGCATCATCGTGTTCAGTCTTTTCATTGACCGCATCGGCTACAAGGTGGCGATGGTTTTTTCCTTCGTGTGCTATTTGATATACACGTCGCTGGCATTTGCGGCCTACAATTCCATCCACGGCTTGAGCGGCGACGCGCTCGTGGCGGGGCAAAAACACGGCTGCCAACTGCTTTACTGGGGCAGCATCATCCTGGGCCTCGGCAACGGAACCGTCGAGTCCTACATCAACCCCATCGTCACCACGATGTTCAACACGGACAAGACGAAATTGCTCAACCGCATGCACGCCGGCTGGCCGGGAGGACTGGTGCTGGGCGGACTCTGCACCATCGCGCTGGCGAACCAAGCCGACTGGCGCCTCACGCTCGGGCTGATTTTAATCCCGGCGTTCACGTTCTTTTTCCTTTTGATCGGGAAGAAATTTCCGAAAAGCGAACGCGAGCAGGCCGGCGTCAGTTATCTGGCCATGCTCAAGGAATTCGGCGCGTTCGGCGCGCTCGTCGGATTCGGACTGGTGTTCGCGCAGCTCGGACAGGTTTTTAACTGGAGCAGCGGCCTGGTGTGGGGACTCACCGGCGCGGTCGTCCTGATTTTCGCCGTCGTCACCAAATCCTTTGGCCGTTTCATCCTCGCGTTTCTCATCATCATCATGATGCCGCAGGCCATCACCGAGCTTGGAACGGACGGTTGGATCACCTCGCTGATGCAGGTGCCGATGCAGGCCGCCGGCCACAATCCCGCGTGGGTTTTGGTCTATACCTCGGCGATCATGGTGGTTTTGCGTTTTTGCGCCGGACCGCTCGTCCACAAACTTTCGCCGCTGGGCCTGCTCGCGACCTGCTCCGCGCTCGCCTCGCTCGGCCTCTTTGCGTTTTCCAAAACCAGCAGCGCGGGAATGTTCGCCGTCTTTGCCGCCGCGACGCTCTACGGCGTCGGTAAAACTTTTTTCTGGCCGACGATTCTGGGTCTGACCTCGGAACAGTGTCCGCGCGGCGGCGCGCTCACGTTGAATGCGATGGGCGGCATCGGCATGCTGGCCGTGGGCATCCTTGGCACGCCGTTTCTCGGCTATTTGCAGGAATCTTCCGCGACAAAAGAACTGGCGGCGGCGAATCCCGCGCTTTATCAAACCGTAACCATGGAAAACAATTATTTGCTCGGCAAATATCAGGCGATTGACCCGGTAAAAAGCGCGGCGGTGACGGACGCGGCTTCGACGGCCGCGATTGCCAGCGCGGAGACGGCGGGGCAATTCAGCGCACTCGGCAAAATGGCGTTGTTTCCCATTTTCATGCTCGCCGGTTACATCACATTGCTGGCATACTTCAGAGTCCGGGGCGGTTACCGGCCAGTCGAGCTAAAGGCGGATCCTTGATCAGCTTGTCCAGCGGACTCTTCATTCCACAACCAACTTGGAAAGCGCTGATTCAATCGGAGTCGGTGATTTTGGCTGAACTTCAGATTTTCAATAGTTGCCGGCAAATTTCGGGAAAAGCACGGGTTCGACGCTTGCAAAAAATTCACGCTGTGGCAAAATACTAGTAGGAGATTTATTTTTGTTAAGCTGCCGCCGGGAGAAAAGGGATTGTCCTGATTCCTGCGTCTGGCACGAATGCAGAATGCCTATGAAGATAGAGCAAATGAAATGGACCGGGGCTTCCGACTGGAAACTTCAAACTTCCGAAACGCCCTTGAAATCCGCCCAGTTGGCGCTGGTGTTCGGGGCGACAGGTGTTTTGAAAAATCCGGGCTGGCGCGTGCGGTTAAAGGAAGTCTGCCCGGCGGCGCTCCTGCTCGGCTGTTCCACGGCGGGTGAAATTTGCGGCACGCAGGTGTCGGATGATTCCCTGGTGGTGACGGCGGTGAGTTTTGAACACACGCAGCTCAAGGGCGCCCGCGTCAAACTGGGCGAGGCCGCCGGCGCTCTCGAAGCCGGCGCGCGGCTGGCGCGGGCTTTGCCGCCCACGGTCCCCGGAACCGAACGGGGCCGGCCGGAAAAATTGAAGCACGTCTTCGTGCTTTCCGACGGGCTGAAAGTCAACGGTAGCGATCTGGTCAGGGGTTTGACGAAGCATCTGCCCAAAGGCGTCACCGTGACCGGCGGTCTGGCAGGCGACGGCGCGCGATTTGGCGAAACGCTCGTCTTCCTCGACGGTGCCCCGGAAAACGACGTAATTGCCGTTTTGGGATTTTATGGCAGCCGGCTGCAGGTTGGCTTTGGCTCCCAGGGCGGCTGGGATTCCTTCGGGCCGGAACGGGTGATTACCCGCTCAAAGGGAAATGTGCTTTATGAAATGGACGGGCATTCCGCGCTGGGCTTGTATAAAAAATACCTGGGCGAGCAGGCCGGCGGACTGCCGGCGACCGGCCTCCTGTTTCCTTTGAGCATCAGAACCAAGTCCGGCGGCGAGGCCGTCGTCCGCACCATTTTGTCGGTGGATGAAAAGGAACAGAGCCTGACGTTTGCGGGAGATGTTCCGGAAGGCGCCTTTGCGCGTTTGATGAAGGCGAATTTCGACCGGCTGATTGATGGCGCCACCGGGGCCGCGCGGACCAGCCACCAAGCGGGCGGTTCCATCAGCCCCGATCTGGCAATTCTAATCAGTTGCGTGGGCCGGAAACTCGTCCTGAAACAACGGATCGAGGAAGAAGTGGAGGCCGTGCGCGACGTGCTGGGCGGACATACGGCGCTGACAGGATTTTATTCCTACGGGGAAATTTCCCCGTTCGCGCCCGGGGCGCCATGTGAATTGCACAACCAGACAATGACCATCACCACCCTGTCGGAAACGTAAGCATGGAACCAATGCACAGTTTATTGAAGCGGCAGCTCAAGCGGTTCTTTGGCGACCAGTTCCGCATTCCCGGGCAATGGGAAGGGTTCATCGGCGCGATCAACGATGCCTATCGGGAATTTGATGTGGACCGCAAAATGCTGGAACGTTCCCTTGACTTGAGTTCGCAGGAACTGCTCCAGGCGAATTCGGAAATGCGGGCCGTATTTCAGGCCTTCCCTGATTTGTTGTTCCGGCTGGACCATGAGGGCATAATCCTGTCCTTCAAGACCGGGGCCACAAAAGACCTTTTGCTCCAACCCGCGAAGTTGTTTGGGAAGCGCATCCAGGACATTCCGGTCAAACAGGTCGGGAAGCAGTTTCAAGAGGCTCTTCAGCGTGCAATCCATGAAAAGTCCGTGGTCAACTTGGAGTATTCACTCATGCTGCAAGGCCGGGAGCATTTTTATGAGGCACGGCTCGCGCCCCTGCCCGACAATCAGGTCGTCGCCATCATTCGGAACATCACGGCGCGAAAACGGGCGGAGCAGGTCCAGGCCGCCGTCTATCGCATCTCGGAAGCCGCCCTGGCCGACCGGAGTTTGAACGAACTCTATCGCTCCATTCATGGCATTGTATCCGAACTGATGCCGACGCCGGCCAAAAATTTCTACATCGCACTTTACGGCGAGTCCGCTGACACGGTGCATTTTCCATATTATGTGGACGAATTTGATACCCAGCCCGCTCCCCGCAAGTCGGTCAAAGGCCTCACGGAATATGTGTTGAGAACGGGAAAATCGTTGCTGCTGACGCCGGAGCGCTACAAGCAACTGGTCAGCAGCGGCGAGATCGTCACAAGAAGGAGCAAGCCGCTTGTGGACTGGCTGGGAGTGCCGTTAAAAACACCGCAAGGCAAGGTCATCGGCATGATGACCGTGCATACCTACCAAACGACCGTCTCACTTGGCGAAACCGAGCGGGAAATTCTCGAGTTTGTGGCATCACAGGTGGCGATGGCTATCGAGCGCAAGCGGACTGAAGAAGATGCGCGCGCCGCCCGCCAGCGGCTCCTGGACATCATTGATCTTTTGCCGGACGCCACATTTGTCATTGACCATGACAAGAAAGTCATCGCGTGGAATCGCGCCATCGAACAAATGACCGGCACCCGCAAGGAAGACATCATCGGCCAGGGCGATTATGCCTACGCCGTGCCCTTCTATGGCGAACGCCGCCCGCTTGTGGTGGATCTCATCGGGGAGGAAACCTCCGCATACAAGGCTAAATATCAATTCGTCAACAAACGCGGCAACATGCTTTACGCCGAAGTTTTTGTGCCGTCCGTGTTCGGAGGCCGGGGCGCGCATTTGTGGGTGACGGCCGCGCCGCTGCTGGACAGCCAGGGCAGACAGGTTGGCGCCATCGAATCCATCCGCGACATCACCGAACGGAAGGAACTGGAAAAACAATTCCGCCAGTCGCAAAAAATGGAGGCGTTCGGCCAGCTGGCTTCGGGCGTTGCCCACGATTTCAACAACATACTCACGGTCATTTCGGGCAATCTGTCGTTGTTGCAAATGGGCTCGCTGCCGGAAGCGGAGGTGGCCCCGGCGATTGAGGAGGCGGCCGACGCCGCCGAGCGGGCCGCCAACCTGACCCGGCAACTGCTCTTGTTCAGCCACCGCCAGCCCATGCAGCCCAGTGACATTGATTTGAACACCGTCGTTGCGAGCATGACCAAAATGCTGCGGCGGCTCATCGGCGAACATATTTCCCTGGAAACCCATTACGGTCCCGGCACCGCGTTCGTTCACGCGGATTCCGGCATGATGGAACAGGTGTTGATGAACCTGGCGGTCAATTCCCGCGACGCCATGCCCAAAGGCGGAAAGCTCATTCTGGAAACGGCGACGGTGGTGGTGGACGAGGCAGCGGCGCAATCCAATCCGCAAATCCAGCCCGGCGAACACGTCCTGCTCAACGTCCAGGACACGGGTTGCGGGATTGACCCGAAGAATTTGCCTCACATCTTTGAACCGTTTTTTACCACCAAAGAAGTTGGCAAGGGCACCGGCTTGGGATTGGCCACCGTGTTTGGCATCATCAAGCAGCATCAAGGCTGGATTGAAGTTGAAAGCCGGGTTGACCAGGGCACCACCTTCCACATTTACCTGCCCCGTTTGTCAAAACCGCCGGACTCCAGCGCCAAACTGTCAGCGCCACACAGGATTCAGGGCGGCACGGAAACCATCTTCGTCGTCGAGGATGAGGAACCGGTGCGGAGGCTGATATGCACCATGCTGGAACGCCACGGGTATCGAATTTATGCCGCCGCTTCAGCCGTTGACGCGCTGGAAATCTGGCGGAAACACCAAAACGACATCAATCTGCTGATCACGGACATGGTCATGCCCGGAGGCATGAACGGCCGGGAACTGGCCGCCAAACTGTTGGCGGAAGCTCCCGATCTTAAAATCATTTATTGCAGCGGCTACAGCGACGAAGACGACGTTCTGGGACCGAACCCGCCGTTGCGCCATAATGAGATTTTTTTTCCGAAACCACTGGATATGCAAAAGTTCCTGAAAAAGGTGCGCGAGTCCCTGGATGAATCCTGACTTGGCCCCGTCGTTCCAGCGCGTGGATTTGCACCCCGGTCGTCTTGAATGTTTCACCTTTGCTTTCGATCGAGCGGCGCGTGACCCGAATGAGATTTCCCTGCGCGGCGAGCTTAAAAAATTCCTCAAGCGACGGCGAATGCATGCCGGCAGCTTAAACAATCTGGACGGGCGGGCGCGGACAGGTTTCAACCGCCTCAATCCGGCCATCGGGCTGCGGGTTTTGCGCCGCCAGTTCGCGGGCTTCGCGTTTGGCCGCGCGATGGATGCGCCAGATGGCGAGCAGCGTGTAAAACGCCACGGCCACGGCGTAGGCAATCATTCCCATGCCGATGGCGAACGGCACGAGCCGCCAATCGCTGAAATAAATCAGCGCCGCGCCCACGGCGGCGGTCAGCAGCGTGTTGCCGGCGAGGCAAAACAGGTAAAGCGCGACGCGCGTTTCCCGCACGCGCTCGACGTTCCAGCGGCGGTAAATCTCCTCGCCGAGCGAGCGCATGAGCCACGCGGACTGGAAATTGCGCGCGGCGACCAGCACGCTGGCGGTGGCGACGACAATCGCCGACAACGGCCAGAGCGGGAGCGCGAGGCAGATGGCGGCGTTGAGCAGCACGCCCCATTTCCAGCCGAGCTTTTTGGCGAGGGGATTTCCCTCGAGCACAAGATTCGGCGTGGCAATCCATGTGCTTAAAAAATCCATGCCGCGTGAAAACACCAGCAGCGCGAGCATCAAAAAATACCAGCGGCTGGCGAATGGAACCATGTCCTCCATGTTATAAAAGCGGAAAGCGGAAAATCGCGGAAGCGGAAACGGGAAAACACCACGCGCGGCAAACAGTTTCCGCTCTTTCGCTTTCCGCCTTCCGCTTTGTTTTCATTTCTTCCCGTAAATCTGCTCCGGCGTTTCGAGCTGGGCTTCCGACACCTTGAACGATTTCCCCGCGTTTTCAACCGAGCGGAAGAAACACGATTGGTAGCCTTCGTGGCACGCCGCGCCGGTTTGCTCGACTTGGATCAGCAGCGTGTCGCCGTCGCAGTCGAATGCGATGTCCTTGACGGCCTGCACGTGGCCGCTTTGCTCGCCTTTCATCCAGAATTTTTTTCGCGAGCGGCTCCAGAAATGGGTCCTGCCGGTCTCGATGGTTTTTTCCAGCGACGCGCGGTTCATCCACGCCATCATCAGCACGCGTCCGGTCTTCTGCTCCTGCACGATGGCCGGAATCAGCCCGTTCGCGTCAAATTTCAACTTGTCGTAAAAGCTCATGCGGGGAATTTACGATATGCGATATGCGATTTACGAATTATTTCTGAAAACGAGGCGGCGCGTAAATCGTATATCGTAAATCGCAAATTCGCTATTTATCGGCGGCGGGTGCGTTCGTTGGCAAAGCAGCGTTTATGGAAATGTTCACGGTGTTGGTCGCGGCCTTTTCGCGCTCGACGAGATTGCGTTCCAGTTGTTTTTTCATGTCGGCGTAAAAGTCGTTGGTCACGGCGTCGAGTTGCGCGCGGGCCTCGCCGAAAAGCATGGCGGCGGTTTTGACCCGCGCGAGGTGGATGAAAATGCCTTCGCGCTCCACGTCGTTGTGCGCGGTGTGGAGCGCGTTTGTCCACGCCATGAGCGCGTCGTTGGTGCGCAGCGGGCGGATGCCGTAGTAGCTTTCCGCGTAATCCGTCGCGAGTTCGAAATTGTCCGGGTCGAGATGGACGGCCTTGCGATACAGTTCCAGCGCCTTGTCGAAAACCTGCTGCTCGTTGATGCCGTAAAATGCCCGCGCATCCTTGCGGTAAAGATAAACCGTCGTCGCCAGATTTTGATAATACACCGGCTCGGTCGGGTCCAATTCAATCGCCCGTGCGTAATCGGCGAACGCGTTCGTCAGCGGGCCGTTTTCGCCGTAGTAATTGGCCAGATTGTTCCAGGCCGCCGGATTTTTCGGGTCAATTTGAGCGGCGTTTTCAAATTGCACCCTGCCCGCCTCCTCGTCACCGATGTCATCGAGAAAAGTGCCGTAGGCCAGAAAGCCGCGCGCCGAATCCGGATGGCGCCGGAGAAAGCCGGCGTAATTTGTGCGGACCGTGTCGAGCCGCGCGCGGATGCGCAGGTTCAACACCTCCTTCGACTCGCCCGCGCCCGCCGCCACGAGCGCGTTGTTCGTCTGGATCCACCGGTCCACCTCGGCCAGCGCCGCGTCGTCGTCTTCCATGACTTGCCGCAATTCCACTTCCGCCGGGTCGTTTGGATTCACCACCGTCACCGAGACACCGGCGTTCTGCTGGATCAAATTGCTGACGGCGAGCGGCTGGTTTGTCGCCAGCAGAGCGCCCAAAAGGCCGATGGTCAAATCGTTCACGTTGACAACGTATCAATCTGGCGCGGCGAGTCGAGGCGCAAGCGGGCGCGGCAGTGCCGGCCCGGCCTCATGCCACCTGCCGCGTCATGTTGTCGCCGCCAAACGGATTCGGCGCGCGCAGCGTGCATTCCGGGTCGTCGCGCCACTCGCCATCCACGAGGAAGCGGTAGTGGTGCGTCCCCGGCGGCAGTTGAATCACCGCCCGCCACACACCGTCCGCGCCCTTCTGCAAGTTGATCGGATGCTCCTGCCATTGCGTGAAGTCGCCGGCCAGTTGCACGCTCAACGCATCGGGCGCGCGGAATGAAAAAGTTTGCGTAAGACCATTGGCGTCGTTTTTTGTTTTGCTTTTCTTTGCCATAAGTTTTTCCTTTCCACGGGCTGCCGAATTGACGTTTCCAGCCCAAATACGATACTACGCCCGAAACGACGGCAAATCAAATATCATTGTTCAAGCAGGACGGACTGGCAGACGCGCACGAACTCGTCCGGGTTGTCCGGCGTGAACGCGATGCGTTTCCAGAAGCCGGTTTTTCTCCTGACCAGGACGTGGCGATGCAGGTCCGTCATATCCAGCTTGATGCCCCAGGTGACTCCTTTGCGTCCGCCAAACAATGAGGGACGGGCCTCGATTTCCAAAATTTCATTTGTGGGGATGACGATGGTATGGAAAAACGCCCACGATTGAAGCTCCAGCCGGTCGGAATAAATCCGGTATTCCTGCCACAAGCCTGCCGGCGTGCGGCGCGAAACGCAAATCGGCTGTTCGAAAGCGTTCATCTTAAAAGACAGGATTAACAGGATGGAAAGGATTTTCCGCCGCAAAACGAAGGCAAGTCAAGCGCACAATAAATGCAATTAGAGTGGGCAGCTTGGAGCGGTCATTTCTGCTCGGCGTCGTTTTCGTGACAGCCACTGAACGCGACGATCAACTTTTGTTTCTCTACAGCTGCTTGGCTTGCGTTTCGCAGCAGCCCTTTGGATTTCGCCGCCGCGCGCATTGGCGTTTTTGTTTCGTTTCGCAATCATGCCCGTCATTGTCGGGCATCTACAGCAGAAAAATAGTCAGTGGTTGATTCATCCGAGAAGTTCTCGTCTTGAGTGATGAAGGCCAAAGAGTCTGAGGACGAAGTAGCGTTCGTCGCGCA
>JBEKRA010000040.1:0-17241 GCA_049519195.1 Verrucomicrobiota bacterium | reverse complement strand
ATAAGCCTTCTGCGTTTCGCGGGCTACGCCGGAATTAACAAATGGGCTGCCATTCCGAGCGTTTCCCCGGGTGCCAGCGTTGGCTATGCCAGCCGTGAACGAAATCATGTCGTTCACCTTGTAGGTGCCCAAAAGACCCGTGATGGTTGACGGAGTAAGGAAATAGCCAAAGGAACGGGTGTAGTTGGGATTCAGCGGGTCGCTGCTGGATTCGTAGCCGATTGGGGCATCCATCGCGCCGAATTTCCAATTAATCTCGCTGTTGCCCACCGGTGTGCGCAACGCCAAATAGGCTTGACGGACGCCTCCTACCGAAGGGGTGCCCACTGCATCCGGCCCGAGCATGAGATCAACATGATAACCGGAACCCCAATTGCCTTCATCCATCGGCTTGTCGAGGGTGAAGTTAACGGAATTCAGGTTGAAGCCATCGCCCGTGACGTTATTATTTGGGGTGTATGCTGGATGTGCTCCACCATTTTGGGAGCCGAGTTGCCACATAGCGGACGTGTCAACATAGCCGCTAAAGGTTGTGTTTGAGAGCGCGGTTTGCACCTGGCTCATTTTTTCGTCTGCGCGGGCCGCCGAAGCAAGACTGACCACTCCGACTGCCGCCAAACCCATTGTCCATTTATTAAACTTCATCTGGTTCCTCCGATGTTGTTTTGTTTGTTTTTGTTATGTTTTCTTGTTTCGCGCCTTACGCGCCTCAAGGCAAACCCTGTTTGCCCCGGCACCATGCGGTGCAATTGACAATGAAAATAGGAAAAACGGGAAGGTTTGACAACACTTTTTTTTGCAAAACATGGTCTTGCAACCATTTGATGACAAGGGTGTTATGACTTTGGCCTATTTTTTTAGTTTTGGAGACGGATGGCAACGGGCATTTGCGGCGGCTTTTTAGGGGGCGGGTTTGAGCCATGGTTTTTCCGTCCAAAGGCATGGAAGCCAGTGAAAATTGAACCTGAAAAACCGGATTGATAAACCACGAAACACACGAACCACACGAAAGGAAACAGGAAGGAGACATTGTCGGCAGTGAAAGTTTTCCACCGCCAGCCGATTCTCAAACCTGGTTTATTTTCGCGTCATTTCTTTCGTGGTTTCAACTTCGGATTTCGGTTTGAAGATTCAAAATTCATAATCAAATAATGCCGCTCCCGGTTCGCGCGGCTCATTTTTCATTTTTTCATCATGAAAATCGCGGCTTGCATTTCCGTCGGAGTCGTTCTACAATAATCAGGCAAAAGCCATGCCATCTTTCACTTACACAGCCCGCGAAACGGCCACCGGGCGCGAAATCCGCAACACGGTGGACGCCGCCAGCGAACAGGCCGCCATCGCCGCGCTGCTCAACCGCAATTTGCTGGTATTGTCCATCCAGGAACGGGTCGGCAAAAAGGGCAAGACCAAGGGCGGCAGGGTCAAGCTGGCCGACTTGGTGGTGTTCACGCGGCAACTGGCGACGATGGTTGACGCGGGCATCGCCATCGTGCAGGCGCTTCAGGCGCTCGGTGACCAATCGCCAAACAAGGTCATGCGCGACACCATCAAGGACGTCTGCACACGCGTCGAAAGCGGCGAGAGTTTTTCCGAGGCGCTGTCGAAACATCCGCAGGCGTTCAACCGGCTTTACGTTTCCATGGTGGGGGCGGGTGAGAAGGGCGGTTTGCTGGCGGAAATCCTGGCGCGGCTGGCCACATACCTTGAAACCACCGACCGTCTCCGCAAAAAAATCAAGGCGGCCATGATGTATCCGACGGCGGTGACGGTTGTTGCGATCGGCATCACGATTTTCCTGCTGGTGAAAGTGATTCCGGTCTTCAAGGACGTTTATTCCAGCTTCGGCGCAAAATTGCCGGCTCCGACGCAGACTTTGATTACTGTGAGCGACTTCTTGCGCCATTGGCTGCTGGCGGCCATCATTTTCGCGGGCGCGGCGGTCTATGGCTGGCTGTATTACATCAAAACCAAGCAAGGCCGGGAGTTCTGGGACGCGAGACGCATCAAGCTGCCCATCTTTGGCTCCATAGCGCACAAAATCTGCCTCGCCCGGTTCACCCGCACGTTCGCCTCGCTCGTCCACAGCGGCGTGCCCATTCTGGACGTGCTGCAGATTGTTTCACAGACCGTCGGCAACACGGTTCTGGAAAAGGCCGTCAAGTCCGCCGCCACCGACATCGAGCGCGGCGAAGGCATTTCCCAGGCGCTGTCCAAGCATCCCGTCTTCCCCACCATGATCACCCGCATGCTGACCGCCGGCGAACAGACCGGCAACATTGACAGCATGCTCGAACGCGTCTCGGACTTCCTCGACGAGGAAATTGAAAACGCCCTGTCCGGCCTGATGTCGCTGATCGAGCCGCTGCTGATCGTCTTTCTTGGAATTGTCGTCGGCGGCATGGTCATCTGCATGTATCTGCCAATCTTCAACCTCGGCAACATCGTCAGCGGACATTGAACAGGTTGAGAGTTGAGGAAATCTTTCCCGCTCTCAACCCTCGACTTTCAACAATCAACTCTTTTTCCCGGCTGCGGCTGGCTGACTTTGATTTTCGGCCAGCGCGAATGAATTTGCCCTTCAAACCACGCGCGCGAATCCTTGTCGCCGTGGCCGAGCAGGACCGCGCGCGGCGCGACCTGCCCGACGAATTCCAGCAGGCTTTCCCGGTCCGCGTGCGCCGACAGGGCGAAATCCCGCATGTCGCATTTTTTCGTCACGCGACCGGCGCCGGGGCTGAAAACAAAAGTCTCGCCGCGCTTCGCCGCCTTCAATCTTCCCGCCGGCGAATCCGGGTCGGCGTAACCGACGAAGAAAATGCTCTGCCGCTCGTCGCCAATCATCCGCGCCGCCAGATCGTGCGCAGCCGTGTGCTCGTTCATCATGCCGGCGGTGATGACAAAAATTTTCCCGCCCGACAGCTTCATGTTTTCCGCCTGGCCCTTTTCGAGGACGATGAGCTGCAACGCCTCGTGCAGTTGCAGGCTCGTGTGCTGCCGGTGCGTCCGGTGCGCCTCCAGATCGTAAATCTCCGTGAACACCCGGCCCAGCCCGCCGATGTAAACCGGCTGCTCCTTCAATTTGCCCCCGCGCATGAGCAGCGCCAGCAGCGCCAGGATTTCCTGCGAGCGTCCCAGCGCGAACGACGGAATCAGCACGCAGCCCTTCCTTTTCTGCCCTTCGTGAATTGCCGCCACCAGCCGCTCGATTTCCTTTTCGCGCGTGAAATCCTCCGGCAGCGGACGGTTCCCGCGCGTCGTCTCCATGATCAGCACGTCCGCCTTCACGTCCTCGAACCGCGCCGCGCGCAAAATCGTCTGGTCGTGAAAACACACGTCGCCGGTGAAAAACAGCGTCTCCCTTTTGCCGCGAACCAGGATGCCAGACGAGCCGAGCGTGTGGCCGGCGTCGAAAAATTCCAGCGTCGGCGACGGCAGCCCCGCGCGCGATTTTTGAAACGAACCCCACTCGATCTGGCGGTTGTATTTGAAACCCTGGAACTGCGGCGTGATGTCGTCCACCTCGTCGTGCGTGTAAAGCGGATATTCGCGGATGCCCAGCTCGTCGCGCTGGCGTGTCATCACGTTCACCGAATTGTGCAGCACGCGCTCGGCGATGAAGTAGCTCAACTCCGTCATCAGCACGTGCGCCTTGGGAAAATGCCGGCACGCCACCGGCAGCGAGCCGACGTGGTCGTGATGGCAGTGCGAAATCGCGATGGCGTCCACGTCCGTCGTTCCGGCCTTGCTGAACAGCGGCAGCGCCTCGCGGCCCTCGCGTTTCGGGTGCATCCCGGCGTCAAGCAGGATGCGATGCTCGTCCAGTTCCACCAGCCAGCCGCTCGCGCCGATGTCCGTGTCGGGATTCAGATTTGTGATGTTCACCGGATGATTAAACCACGGATGAACACGGATGGACACGGATAAAATGCGAACGGAAGACAGGGGAAACATTCAACGCTCAACATTCAACTTCCAATATCGAAGGCCCGGCGACGGATGTCTTCTCACTTGGGCGTTGAATGTCGGGAGTTGAATGTTGAATGTTCTGAAATTATTTCTGCGGATACGGCCAGATCCAGTCGCCTTCGTCCCTGTCAACTTCGCCAGTTGGACCTTTTTAGCAGCAACCCTGGCTGTGGGTGGCACGGGCGTCGCGCCCGTCAAATCCGGCGTCGCGCCGGATTTCGTGGTGTGAGGTGGATTGCCATTTGACGAACAACGTGAAGCGACCGTCCGCCTGCCGGCGGTTTCGGGCGCGACGCCCGAAACGACAGGCGTGACGCCTGTGCCACCCAGAAGATATTGGATGTTGGATGTTGAAATTTATTTCTGCGGATACCGCCAGACCCAGTCGCCTTCGTCGCGATTCACGGTCGGCGTTGAGCCTTTTTGGAGAACAATCACGCCGCCGTCGTCACGCTCGTTCCAGCCGACAGAATAGAGGACAAATTGTCCGTCGGCCTCGCGCCGATATTTCAGAGGCTGGCCGCCGATGACATCATGCGGAACCTTTTCGATGAACTGCGGCGCGAGCACGGCGAGCGATGCGGGATATTCGCCGTGCGCCAGCCGGTAACGCTCCAGCGTGATGGCGGTGCGCGCCAAGTCCACAGAAGACTGGCCATAGGCGATTTCTTTTAGGAAGTTACCCATGAATAGGAAGTCCGCATTGAACATTTTGTTCAAAGTGTCCAGTGGGTCAAAAAAGCTGATGGCGTTGGTTGCGGCCGCATCGGCTCGGCGAATAAGGGTGGGAGAAGTTGTCCTTGTATCGTGATTCACCGCCGGCAGATATTGCATGAACGCCAGGCCATTCTTCAAAGCGCTTTGGTAGAACCAGCCACTAGGCATATAGTGATAGATGGCAAACTGGAATTGGACATCACCCGGATATCTGATGCCCATTTGGGCAAAATCGGCGGCATAATCACGGTGGCGTCTTAAAAAATTCACTTCTTCGGCCGAAAAGAATATTTCTGATTTCTGAACATTTTGACAATCCGATAGAAAATCCAGCTCCGCCAGTTCCGCGTCGAGGCCTGCAAGTTGTGCGTCCGACCATTGGTGTGCTGCCAGGCCTTCATAAACAGGCTGAAGTGTGATTTGCAGCATCGCAATGCAGACCAGATGAGAAATCACAATCGGTTCGGTGCGGATGGAATCCACCAACCGTAGTGACAATTTCACATCACCCAGAGCCTTGTCGCTTTCGCCGTTTTGCAATTCGGCAATGGCACGCAGTTGCAACACCTTCGAGTAACGTTTCACCACGGCCAAATGTGGCAATAAAATGCTGGCCTTGTTTTCGTCGTCGTATCCTATTGGAAATCGCGAATACGGCCGCGCGCTGTCTTTGCGCAATTGGTCAATCACCGGATCATATTTGCTCAAGGCCAGCAGAACATCCGCAGCGGGCGACTGCGGTTGTGCCGCCACGGGGATATTTGCAGCCGGATTTGTTTTTCCAAGGTCGCGGTAATATGTCTGCCACGGTTTCAAATCAGTGGTGCGGGCTGCCGCCCAATTGCCCGACTCTTCGGGCAAATTATGCCCCCAATCTCCTCCTGCCAAACCGGACACGGAAACTGGAACTAGCGGGAGGAACTTGAAAACTTCCTCGCTGTAAATCCGCTGGCCATACCACGCCTCTGCGTGCTTCGGGTTGTAAAGAAAATTGGATTTTATTTCCGCAATCCAAACCGGCGAGAACGCAAAGTTCTGGTCACCCGACACGGGTGCCGGCACGATGGATTGCCAGCCAAACTTATCGCCTTTGGCTTCCCATTGGTGTTTGAATTGGTTCCAAGCGTGCCAGCCGCGCCAGTCTTCCTCGGCGTAAAACAGCGCAATCAACGTGATGAGACAGGCGAGGCCAAAAAGGAACCGCTTGAAATGACGGCAACAATAAACAAAGCCCTTGGCGAAGGCGAAAAGTGCAATCACCCCGGTGGAAACGACCAGGCTATAAATACACACCCCTGGCAACATACTAAAAAAATGTTTTGGCCCGTCGGGAATAAACTGAACGACAATCAAAAGGATAATAAATATTGCTGCCAGCAGAATCAGGCACGTCCAAAACCACGCCCACAACCAACCCCAGCCGGTGAATGATTTCTTCCAGATGCTTTTGGGTTCTTCGTTCATAAATTTTATTCCGGGAGGGACGCCGTGTCGGCGTCCCCAATTTCCGGGACGGCGGCACGCCGTCCCTCCCGGTTCACGTCATCAAAATTTCCACGCACTGGCTGCGCGGCTGCGGCGCCCATAATTTAGACCGGTCGGCGTCACTTGTGTCACGCGCTCCAATCAATTCCGCCAGCATCCGCTGCTGCTGTTTCAGTTCCACGATCACTTCCTGCGACGGCGGCGCGGCCTTTTCCGCCATGACCGGCGTTTTGTCGCGAACCGAAAAATCCACGGCTAAAATCAGAATCCAGACCGCCGCCAGCCCGGCCCAAGCCCGGGGATGAGGCCACAAAATGGTTGAGAGTTGAGAGTTGAGGGTTGAGAGCCAGGAACGGCGAATGACGAATGACGAATGACGAATGGTTTGTCCTTCGCGCGCCGCCGACAGAATTTCCCCGCGCCACCCGGCGGGAATCTGCCGCAGCGGCTGGCGGCTCAAGCGTGATTCAAAGTCATCAGGCTTCATAAAAAAGTTTTGCCGCGAAAAGGCGCAGAAGGCGCAAAAGGGATTTTGCCGTTTCCGCCCGCTTTTTCTGTTTTGTGACTTCTGTGCATTTTTGCGGCTATTTAATTTCTTCGTAAGTGGGACGCAGCCGGTCGCGCAATTTGTCTAACCCGTAGCGATACCGGCTGGCCGCGGTGTTCGGCGAAATGTCCAGCGCCGCGGCGATTTCCTCAAAGGTCAATTCCTCCCACAGTTTCAAATGCAACACGGCGCGCTGCTCCTCTGGAAGTTCGGCGAGCGCGTTTGCCAGCTCATCGCGGAAATATTTCTCGTCTGGATCCGCCGCGGCGGCAAACGGCGAAACGGTTTCGGCGGCATAATTTTCCCTCGTCCGGTCGCGTGTGCCGCGCCGGCGCATCAAGTCAATCGCCGCGTTGTGCGCCAGCCGGATGAGAAAGGCGCGTTCGTCGCGGACGCCGGCGAGGAGTTCCGGTTCGCGCGCGAGCTTGACGAAAATTTCCTGGAGCAGGTCGCGGGTGTCGGCCTCGTTGCGGGTGAGGTTCAGGAGGAAGGCAAAAAGCGGCTGCGCGTGCCCGTCGTAGAGCCTTTCGATTTCGGTCTCGCGCCCCATGTCGCCTTAATGACGCGCCCGCCGGACGAATTTGTCTAGCCGGAAAGCGGGAATTATTTCACGCCGGCCACGGCCGGGCGGCAATCAAAAGACTTCGGCCTTCAATCCGGACACCTGCCGGACGACATGCGCGATGTTGGAAAGGGTCTTGAGCGGCAGATGCCCGCATTCGGCGTGCGACATGGGGCGGTTGGCGGAATAAATCTGCACGAGGGAAATCTGCGCGCCGTCGGATTTCAATTCCTTGAGCCGATGCGCGAATTGTTCAATGTCCTCCGCCGACGGCTCCTCGCCATTGATGGCCGGGAACAGGCTTTGGATGACCACCGGGCGCTGGCGCGCCAGATGCAGGATGTTGGACAGGATTTTTCCGAGGGTCACGTCCTTCAACCGGCAGACCTTGTCGAGATATTCCTGCGTGCCGCCGTCGAGCTTGACCCAGATTTCGTCGGACATGGTGAGCCGTTTCAAGCTTTCCTGGACCTGCGAACGGTCCAGCCCCGTGGCGTTGGTGATGAGCACGATTTTGAAGAACGGGAATCCGCCCAGCGCGCGGACGTGGACGACGGCCTGCAAGACCCCGGCAAACTGGGACGACAGGGTTGGCTCGCCATCGCCGCTCAACGCGACGTGGCGCAACTGCAACAGATCGTCCGACAACGACTGGTATTGCGGATGTTCCCGCAGCCGGCCTTGCTGGATATGCTCAAGCGTCCGGCGCAGTTCCGAGGCCATCACGCCCACATCAAGCGTGGACTGCTGGGGCGGCGTGGCGCGATCCACTTCGCAATACAGGCAATCGAAGTTGCACCGCTTGTCGGGATTCATGTTGACGCCCAGCGTGAGGCCGCGCGCCCGCTGTGAAATCACCGCATAGACAAAGCGGTTGTTGAGAAAATCCCGCGGCCGGTCAAAGGTGATTTCGCGCACCGGGAAGTGCCGCTTCTTTTCCGGTTGCCCGTTCGCCGTCTGAATTTTTGCAGTGGTTTCTTCCACAATGTATACCAGGCATTCTAGCCGCTGGCGGGCCGGGGGACTACACGGTTATTGGCAAATACTTGACATGGTTTGTGGGAATTGCGGCGGGATTTTCAGGGGAAATTACGGCTTTCCAGCCCGCGCATTTCGCAGATTTTGGCAAAAGGGAAACATCTTTTGTAAAATGAATCGTTTCCATTGGACGCCGGTGGCTTTTATTGTAGGCTCCGGGCATGAATGTGAAAAACGACCGGGCTGCATGGCTGAAAGGCGGCAGCGCCACTTGCTCCATCACTCCCAAACCGTCGTCGGGAAAACCCTGGCGGCTTGTGCTCCTGGGCGCGCCGGGCGTCGGCAAGGGAACGCAGGCGCAACTGCTGTCCGAGCGGCTCGGCCCCTGCCACCTGTCCACCGGCGACGTTTTTCGCGCGGCCAAGTCCATCCCGGACGCGGAAAGAAGCCCCGCGCTGAATCGCGCGCTGGAATTCATGCGCCGCGGCGACTTGGTGCCGGACGAAATCGTGCTGGACATGGTCGCCGAGCGCGTGAACTGCCTGCGTTGCAGCGGCGGCTTTCTGCTCGACGGTTTCCCGCGCACTGTCGCCCAGGCCGAGGCGCTTGAAAAATTGATGCAGAAGGAAAAACTGGCGCTGACGGCGGCGCTCGACTTTGAGCTGCCGATTGATGAAATCGTCGCGCGCCTCGGCGGACGGCGCACCTGCTCCGGCTGCAAGGCGGTCTATCACGTCACGGACCTGCCGCCCCGCGTCGAAGGCGTTTGCGATCGTTGCGGCGGGAAATTGATCCAGCGCGAGGACGACCGGCCAGAAGCCATCCGCGTGCGCATGGCCACTTACGAGAAAAGCACCCGGCCGCTGATGGATTTTTACACGAAACGCGGTTTGTTGGTGACCGTCATGGCGGGGAAAACGCCCGAAGAAACTTTCAAGCGGACGATGGCGAAGCTCAAGACGTCGCCAGGCTAACAAATTCGCGGCAACTGCTCGCCGCTCGCCATGTCGAGAACGCGCTGAACGCCAATCGCGCTCTTCAAAAGGACTTTGGCCGGATGTCCGCCATCCGCCCCGCCAATCGCGCAAGCCCCCCCGCCATCTGGCCGCGCCCGAAGAATGGCCAGCGCGCGCCCTGCGTCGCGCTCCGGGATGAAGGCGGCGAAACGGCCCTCGCACGCGACTTGAAACGGATCAAGTCCGAGCATTTCACACGCGGCGTGAACGTCCTCGCGCACCGGGATCAATTTTTCCTCGACGAGCAGCGTCAGGTTCGCGGCCTCGGAAATTTCATTCAGCGCGCTCGTCAATCCGCCGCGCGTCAGGTCGCGCAGGCAATGGATTTCAATTCCCGCCTTCAACAAATCCAAAACAACCTCGTGAACCGGCGCGGAATCGCTTTCGATCCGGCTCTCGAATTCCAGCCCTTCGCGCACGGCCATGATGGCCATGCCATGCCGGCCCACGTCGCCGTTGACCAGAATCACATCGCCAGCCCTGACGTTTTGCGGCGCGATTTTTTGTTCGTGCTCGACGACGCCAACGCCGGCGGTGTTGATGAACACGCCGTCGCCCTTGCCCTTGTCCACCACCTTCGTGTCGCCGGTGACGATTTGCACGCCGCATTTTATCGCCGCGTCGCGCATGGAGCAGACGATTTTCCAAAGTGTTTCCATCGGCAGCCCCTCCTCGATGATGAACGCGCTGCTCAACCAAAGCGGCCGCGCGCCCGCCATGGCCAGGTCGTTCACCGTGCCGTGAATTGCCATCGATCCGATGTCGCCGCCTGGAAAAAACAGCGGGCGGACTACATAGGAATCCGTCGTGAACGCCAGTTTTAGTGGCACAGGCATCTTGCCTGTGTGTTCCTTCTCCAATTCATTCGACGCTTGGGCTGAACCGGACGGGCAAGATGCCCGTGCCACTGGAACGTCAAACACCGCCGCGTCGTGCTGGGTTTCCAGCAGCGGATTGCGGAACGCTTCCAGGAACATTTTGCCGATGAGTTGGTGCATCAATTTGCCGCCGCCGCCGTGCGCGAGCAAAACGTGCGGATACTGCGAAATCGGAATCGGACAAGTCGCGTTGAACTCCATAAAAATTCAGAACTGAAAACATCGAACATCCAACATCCAACAACCAATATAGAATGAATGGCGGGTGGCACAGGCCTCCGGCCTGTGGTTTCGGGCGTCGCGCCCGAAACCATCGCAGGACGAGCGACCGCACTCCGCAATTTTCCGTCTCCTGGCCATCGAAAGCGCCACGATGAAATCCGGCGCGACGCCGGATTTGACGGGCGCGACGCCAGTTCCACCCGCGGCATTGGATGTTCGATGTTGGTTGTTGGTTGTTGGATGTTTCTTCATCGCAATTCAATTGTGCCTGCGATACCGGTAATAAGCCGCGCACGCGCCCTCGCCCGGAGGCCGAACTTGTTCTCGGCGTCGAACGCGGCGTATTCCGGGCGCAAGCCCAGCCCGCTTTGCGGAATTTCCCCGATGCCGCGCCACTTGCGTGGAACGACTTTGAAAATCTTTTTGATCAGATCCTGCGCCGGCTGGTTGCCTTCGCGGCGCACGGAGCGCGCATACTGGTTCTCCACCTCGGCGCGGCCGGATTCGAGTTGCCGCGCGACCATCAGCACGCCCTGCAAAATGTCCAGCGGCTCGAAGCCTGTCACGACAATCGGCACGCGGTATTTTTTTGCCAGCGGAACATATTCATCGAAACCCATCACCGTGCAGACGTGGCCGGCGGCGAGAAATCCCTGCACGCGGCAATCCGGCGACGACATCAGCGCTTCGATGGCCGGCGGCACGAGCACATGCGAAACGAGCATCGAAAAGTTCCTCAATTTCTTCTGCGCCGCCTGATGAATCGCCATCGCCGTCGCAGGCGCGGTGGTTTCAAAACCCACGCCGAAGAAGACGACTTCCTTTCCCGGATTTTGTTCCGCCAGTTTCACAGCATCGAGCGGCGAATAAATCATCCGCACGTCACCGCCCCTGGCTTTGACGGAAAGCAAATCCGTCGTGCTGCCCGGCACGCGCAGCATATCGCCGAACGAGGTGAAGATGACATTCGGCCGCGCGGCGATTTCGAGCGCCTTGTCAATCATCTCCAGCGGCGTCACGCACACCGGGCAGCCCGGTCCGTGAATCAGCTCGATTTGCTTCGGCAACAATTCATCAATGCCGAACTTGACGATGGCATGCGTCTGCCCGCCGCAGACCTCCATGATTTTCCAAGGCCGCGTCGTGACCCGGTGAAGCTCGCGCGCAAATTGCTCCGCAAGCCCGGCATCGCGGTATTCGTCCAGAAATTTCATAGTGGCACAGGCGTCTCGCCTGTGAGTGCCGGTCGCGTTTTTGAAACACACGGGCGAGACGCCCGTGCCACAACCGACACGGGAACTTCCATGACAACTCGTTTGGCGGCTTTCATGGCGACGCCTCCTCCAGCTCCTCGCCCAGTTCCTCGATTTGCTTCAGATATTCAAAAACCTTTTGCGCCTCGTCCTCGTCCACCCGGCTCAAGGCAAACCCGACATGCACGATGACGTAATCGCCGACCTTCGCCTCCGGCACATAAGCGAGGCAGGCTTCCTTCACGATGCCGCCGAAATTGATTTTGCCCATCCGCGACAACGGGTCGTCGCCGGTGATGCTTTCAATCTTTCCTGGAATGGCGAGGCACATTGTTGATTTATGATTTACGATTCACGATTTCAGGCTGCGCACGAAGCGCGGCGATAATTTGACCGAGAGCAATCCCGCCATCGTTCGGCGGCACGCGCTGGTGCCAATACGGCTGGAATTTTTCCGCGCAAAGCCGGTTCACGATTCGTTCGGTTAAATAACGGTTTTGAAAACAGCCGCCGCTCAACGCCACGCGCCGCTCGCCGGCACGTTTGGCCACGGCCACCACGGATTCCGCCAGCGCGTTGTGAAACTTCGCGGAAATCTTGCCACTGGCGACGCCATTTTGCACGTCCGATAAAATCGCCTCAATCATCGGCGACCAATCCAGAATCATTTCCGATTTGTCTGCAGCGGAGGCGGCTTTTTCAATCGGCAATGGATAGGCTTCGTCCGTCTCGATGCCATCAAGCGCAAACTCCAGTTCCATTGCCGCCTGGCCTTCGAAGCGCATTTTCTGGCGCAGGCCGATTAGCGAGGCCGCGGCGTCAAACAGCCGGCCCATGCTCGACGTGACCGGCGAATTCAGTTTTTTGGCGAGCATCGTTTTCAAGGCGGCCAGTTCCACTTTTGAGAAGGCGGCGACCGGCGGCAAATCTTTTCGCGCGAAGACCGCGTCGCCGAGCATTTCGCAAAGCAAACCGAGCGCGGCGCGGCGCGGCTCCTTCACCGCCGCATCGCCGCCGGGCAGTCGGAACGGCCGCAGATGTGCAATGCATTCAACCTTTTTGTCAGTGACCAGGAAAAATTCCCCGCCCCAAATCGTGCCGTCCAATCCGTAGCCGGTGCCGTCCCACGAAACGCCGAGCGCGGGCGGCCCGATTTCATTTTCCGCCATGCACGACAAAACGTGCGCGATGTGGTGCTGGACTTGAACAATCTGCGGATCGCCGAGCACCAGCTCGGCTCGTTGGGTTTCTGCGCTTCCAGGTTCGAGCCGAGCGGGTGCTCGGCGTTCCAATGCAAACTTCGTCGAGAGATAATCCGGGTGCAAATCAGCGGCGATGATTTCCGGTTTCGCGTCGTATAGCTTTTCAAAATCGGCGATGACGCGGCGGAATGCGGTGTTCGCCGGCTCCGTTTCCAAATCGCCGATGTGCTGGCTGATGAAAACCTGATTCCCGACGGACAGCGCGACGGCATTTTTCAAATGCGCGCCGACGGCCAAAACGATTTTCGGAGGGACGAGTTCCACGAGTCCCTGATCTTCCGATTCCTCTCGATGTTTGGGACTCGTGGAACTCGTCCCTCCGATTGAAACCGGCAGCGGCGCGTAGCCGCGCGCCCGGCGCAAAACCATCTCGCGGCCCAGCATCACGCGCACGATCGAATCATCCACGTGCCGGACGATGGGACGGTTGTGGACGAGAAAGACATCGGCAATGCCGCCCAGCCGCTCCAGCGCCTCGCGTTCATCGGTGCAAATCGGCTCGTCGCTCAAATTGCCGCTCGTGGCCACGACGGGAAAACCAAGTTCAGCCATCAGCAAATGATGCAGCGGATTCAACGGCAGCATCACGCCGAGGTTGGGATTGCCGGGAGCGACGCCTTCGGCAATTTGAGATTTGAGATTTGAGATTTGAGATTGCCTGCGGCGGCGCAGCAAAACAATCGGCGCTTCGGGCGAGCGCAGCAGCCGTTCTTCCAACGGCGAAACGTCGCAAACCGCCTTCACGCTTTCCAGCGACGGAAACATCAGCGCGAACGGTTTCTCTTCGCGATGTTTCCGTTCGCGGAGACGTTTGACGGCGTCTTCGTTTCGCGCGTCCGCCATCAAATGAAATCCGCCGATGCCCTTGACAGCAACGATTTCCCCGGCGCGAATGGCGTGCGCTACAGCAAGCAGGGCGTCGTCATTTGTAGGACAGGCGTCGCGCCTGTCTCCATTTTTTAAATTAGGGACAGGCTGGAAGCCTGTCCTACTTTGCCACAATTCCAGTCGCGGCCCGCACACCGGACAGGCGTTCGGTTGCGCGTGGAAGCGCCGGTCGTGCGGGTCGCCGTATTCGGCCTGACACGCGGGGCACATTGCGAATTGCTTCATCGAGGTGTTCGCGCGGTCGTAGGGCAGCGATTCGATGATGCTGAAGCGCGGGCCGCAATTTGTGCAGTTCGTGAACGGATAGCGGTAGCGCCGGTTGGCCGGATCAAAAATGTCGCGCAGGCAATCGGGACAGGTGGCGATGTCCGGCAACACCAGCGCGGTTTTGCCGCCGCCGGTTTCGCTTTCACGGATTTCAAATTTTTTGTAGCCGACGGAATCCAGCCACGAGGATTCCAAACTTAGGATGAAACTGCGCGGTGGTTTTTCGGTTTCGAGCCGGAGCAGGAATTTTTCGAGCGCGGCGCGCGGTCCTTCGACTTCGATGAAAACGCCCTGCGGAGAATTGTTGACCCAGCCGGCGAGTTTCAATTCCTCCGCCAGCCGGAATACGAATGGCCGGAAGCCAACGCCCTGCACCGCGCCGCGAACGGCGAGTTTCAGGCGGGTCTTGCCCGCAACCGGATTGACGGTGGTTGTCTTCATCCGACATGAAATCTTACCCCCAAAGCGGCCTGGTTCTCAACCGTCAGTTGCCAATCTTTGCACAGGAATTGTCAAAAGAAGGTGTGCGCGCGGGCGGTTTTGGGTGGAATATATCCGGCGGAATCATGCACGAAGTTTCGATCATGGAAGACGCGGTGCGGATGGCGGTGGAGGCCGCGAAGTCGGCGGGCGCGAGCCGCGTGCTGGCATTGCGCCTGCGCGTGGGGGCGTTGAGCGGCGCGGTGCCAGAGGCGCTCCGGTTTGCGTTCGACGTGGTTTGCCGCGATACTATCGCCGAGGGCGCGAGCCTGGAAATGGAATCCGTTCCCGCCGCCGGCTGGTGCCCGGTCTGCCGCGAGGAATTTCAATGCGCGGATTTCATCAGCGAATGTCCCCGCTGCCACAATCCCAACGGCGAGTTGCGGCGCGGGCGTGAACTGGAAATCGCCTCGGTAGAGATAAATTGACCGGAACGCCGAGCACCGGCTCGGCCAGTCGTGCCGCAACTCTCGCAACGAGCCGAGGCGGTGCTCGGCGCTCCTGTCCGTTGGGCAGAAGTGGGTTTGCAATTGCGAAACGGATGAAGATCTAAAAACTGTTTGAAAACGATTTTATGTGCAAAGAATGCGGATGCGGTCTCGGCGGCGGCGATGTGAAAATCGGCGGCCATTCCCACGAACATGGGCATGACCACGGTCACGAACACGAGCACTCGCACGGCGGCAAAACGTTGAGCCTGAATCTTTCGCTGCTTGAGAAGAACGACCGGCTGGCGGAACAAAACCGCGGCTTCTTCCGCGCCAAAAAATTGCTGGTGCTCAACGTGGTTTCCTCGCCGGGTTCGGGCAAAACCACCTTCATCCGCGAAACGGCGGCGCAACTCGCGGGCCGGTTGCGCGTCGGCGTGATTGTCGGCGACCTCGCGACGGACAACGACGCCGCGCGGTTGCGCACCGCCGGGATTCCCATTGTGCAAATCACCACCGGCACGGTCTGTCATCTGGACGCGGACATGGTTGCCAAGGCCGCCGCGCAAATGGATTTGGACCAGCTCGACGTGCTGGTGATTGAAAACGTCGGCAACCTCGTCTGCCCCGCCGACTACGATTTGGGCGAGGATTTGCGCGTGGTGCTGCTGTCCGTCACCGAAGGCGAGGACAAGCCGCTGAAATATCCGCCGATGTTCCACTCGGCGCACGTCGCGGTGGTGACGAAGAGCGACATGGCGGCGGCGGCGGGCTTCGACCGCAAACTGGCCTTGGAAAACCTCAATCGCGTGAGCCATCACGCGCGGATTTTTGAACTGTCCGCGAAAACCGGCGACGGCATGAAGCCGTGGCTGGATTTTCTGGCGGAACAACGGGCGGCTTGATTTCAACCACGGATGGACACGGATTTACCCGGATGAGGTGTGTGCCGACATAGCCGGGGGACGTTGTGAATATGTCTTACAAAATAGTTTTCGGTTTTTTCGAATGGTGCGTGGCACGAAACGACTTAAGCCTCGAAATTTTTCAGCCGCTGCAATCCGAATTTCATCGGCAACCAGCCGATCAAAAATGAGAGCAGCACGAAGGCAATGATGCTTTCGACCGCCAAGTTCACACGCCAGTGAAGGCCCAGCGTGCCGAAAACCAGCAGCGCGATGGACGCGAAAATGTAGAACGAACTCAACACGAGGCACAATGTGCCGCCGAAGCCGCTGACAATCTTGCTCGGGTTGGCCTCCTTCAGGTTGGGATACAGCACGCCGAGTCCGACGGCGACTCCGTTGAGCGTGAACGTCATCACGGTGACGACCGCGCCGAAAAGCACGACGCGGTCCCAAGTCATTTGCAGCAGGCAGCACGACAGTGTGATGAGGGTGAGCGTGACGGCGAGCGAGAGCGCGCTGGCCAGCCAGTATTTTGTTTTGACGACGCGCGCCAGCCCCATCGGCGCCATGCCGACAATCCACAGCCGCTGTCCTTCAAGCGAAAATTGCGGGAACACAAACCGCGTCGTCACCGTGGCAAGGTTCAGCGAGCAGGCGGCGAGGTTCAGATACGCGACGAGGTTGATCCAAAACGGGCTGGTCAACTGGTGCGTGAAGTTCCGCAGGTTGATGATGTAAATGCCGAGCAGGCCGAAGAGCATGACGGACTGCCCCCATTGCGTCGTGTCGCGCCAGAACATCCGCAAATCCTTGACGGCCAGCGCGCGCAGGTCGCGGTCCAGCCAGAAAAATTTTGATAAAATGTTTTCGAGCAGGCCGGTGGTATTTCCGTTTTTGCGGCCGGCGCGGAACCAGCCCAGCTTGAATCCGCTGCCGCCGCGGCTTTGAACCGCCGACGCGGTGTCGTAAAACAGCGGGCCAAAACGCGTGAAGGCAATGCTGCCGAAAAACAGCGCGTGGCTCAACAGCACCAGAGCGAAGAAGGCCGCGCCGCGCAGGATGCCCTCGGCCCATTGCAGCACGGCGGACGAAAGCCAGTAGCTGGGCAAAAACGGAAACATCGTGAAGCGCGTCTTGGCGAGCAACTGGTCGAGCGCCTGGAGCGTCCGCTTGTCAAGCAACTCGTCATCCACCGGCTGCGCCTTCCACCAGAACGCCACCAGCGCAAGCAGCACCAGCGCGGTTGTCACCAGGGCGATTTGAAAACTGCGCCGGTCCAGAAATCGGCCCACGACAATCGCCACCGCCGCGCCGAGCACCGCCGGCAGCACGATGAACAGCACAATCAACACCGGCGTCATCGCGTAAAAATGCCACGGCA
>JBEKRA010000039.1:0-10813 GCA_049519195.1 Verrucomicrobiota bacterium | reverse complement strand
GGTGCATATTGGTTATAGAACGAGAACAGATAATAAACTTGGTAGCCTAATCCGCTCTTAACTCTTGCCAAGTTTCCGTCCTCGGCTTGCTGATACAAATAAATATCCCTGTCGAGTTCTTGGGCGAAAAACGCCTGACGGATTGCATAATGCTCGCCACAGATCGCACCAACGCACCATGTGAGTGCGAGAACAATTAGCGATACCAAAACGATTAATGTTTTATTGGCCTTTTTCATATAGCGCGTGAGTATGTCTAACAGTAATTATACGACGAGCCGTGCATGTCACCATGCACAGGTGACTTGTCTAGTTCTGCTGCTACCATAATCTTATGAAAGCAGACTTGCTAATTTATGTCAAGGAAATTTGAGCCGCAGATCTTCACAGATGAAACACAGATTTCTGCATCTGTGGAAATACTGTGTCCATCTGTGGCTAAATCATAACGGAATGAACTCGTGGCGGATT
Source organism: Verrucomicrobiota bacterium (assembly GCA_049519195.1). GTDB lineage: Bacteria > Verrucomicrobiota > Verrucomicrobiia > Limisphaerales > UBA11358 > UBA11358. The sequence goes on along the minus strand of JBEKRA010000039.1, from coordinate 10,342 downwards.
CCCTTCGCGTCACAGTGCAGGATGGCCACGGTGCGGCCCAGTCCAAACTTCGGCTTGCCCGCCGAGCCGGGATTGAAATACAGCACGCCGCCAATGGTCTCGCAAAATGTCCGGTGCGTGTGGCCGAAGACGACGACTTGCGGCTGCGCCCGCGCGATGCGTTCCTTGACGCGGTCGCCAAGCGCGTGCGGATTGACGATGTGATGGATGAAGAATTTCCGCGCCGCCAGTTCGATGATTTCCGTTTCCTTGAACGGCAGGCCCACGTCAGTGTTGCCATAAACGGCTGTGACAGGCGCGATTTCCTCCAGCTCGGAAATGATGTTGGCGTTGCCGACATCGCCCGCGTGGAGGATGTGGTTCACGCCCGCGAAAAGTTCATGGACTTTGGGATCGAGGAAATTATGCGTGTCGGAAATGATGCCGATTTTCATTTTCGGAGGGACGAGTTACACGAGTCCCCATTTGGATTCCAGAAATTTGGGTCTCGCATAAAAGAAATTGGGGACTCGTAGAACTCGTCCCTCCGACAAACATTACGCTTTCGCCTCCTCCGGCGCTTCCTCATTTTCACCTTCCTCGTCGCTGCGCGCGCCGGCGGTTTTGTCGGCGGGCGATTCGGCGGGCGCGGTCAATTTTTCCGCCGCGACAAACAGCGCGGTGAAGAGGCCGCCGCTCATGAGCGTGTTGCGGAACATTTCCCACGTTGTCGGCTGCACGTCCAGCCGACCCGTCGTCAGCGCCTGAATCCAACCGGCAATGGTTTTGGCGTAGGCCGGGTCTTGCAGCCAAGACAGCGTGTTGGTGACGAGATAAAAAATCACCGCGCCGAGCAGTCCGCCGAGCAGCAGTTTCAAAAACGACGCGCGCCGGCCGAACCATTTGCCCAAGCCGATGAGCGCCGCGAAAATGGCGTAATTCAGCAGGAGGTAAAAAGCAAACGGCGCGATGTGGTAATGGAAAATGTTCAACGCCACGTCCGTGGCCAGCATCGTGCCCAGCGGCAGCCACCACGCCGTTGCGCCGCGAAAATAGACGCCCGCGCAAAACGCGAACGCGTAGGCGACGCTGAAATTGGCCGGCATCAGATTGGGAATCCGCGACAATGCGAACACCACGACAAACAAGGCCGGCAGCAGCTTGTTCCACTTTTCTTTCACTTCGGCAAGGATAATTCACTTCGCGGCGGAGACAAGTCTTCGATTCGTTGGGTCGCGGCTAAGTTTGGAACGCCGGGCACCGTCCCGGCCCGAAGGTGACCTCCCATTCAACCCGAATTCCAAGTTGGGAGCGCACGCGGCTCGCGTGCTGGTTTTGGTGGCCCGCCCAAACCAGCGTTCCACACTTTCGCCGGCCCGTTCCGGCGGCAAAAATGGGTTGAACGAAATTTCCGGCGGGCCGCCGGAAATCGCACGCCAGCGGCGTGCGCTCCCCACGGACTTCGGAATTCGGGTTCAAACTTGCCGAGGCGGTGCTCGGCGCTCCGTCTAACCAAACCATGTCACTGCCTGAACATCCCTCATCTTGACGCGCCGCGCCGGATTTGTTAGAAGCCGCACCAGCCAGCCATGAACATCCATCATCTCGAACTTTTTTATTACGTCGCGAAGCACGGCGGCATCATGCCGGCGGTGCGCAACATCCCCTACGGCATCCAGCAGCCGGCAGTCAGCTCGCAAATCGCCCAACTCGAGGAATTCCTCGGCGTCAAACTTTTTCACCGCCGGCCCTTCGCGCTGACGGCGGACGGCGAAAAGCTTTTCCAGTTCGTCCAGCCGTTTTTTTCAAACCTCGAAAAAGTGGCAACCGAACTTCAGGGCGGGCGGGCGCGGCGCATCCGCATCGGCGCGGCGACGATTGTGCTGCGCGAGCATCTGCCGGAATTGTTCCAGAGCGTGCAAAAAAGATTTTTCGGGCTGAAGCTGTCGCTTCGCGAGGGTTCTCCGCCGGAACTGGAGGCGCTTCTGCAGCAGGACGAAATTGATCTTGCCGTCACGGTGCTGGAAAAGAAGAACGCGCCGGGCATCCACGCGCTGGCGCTGGTGGAACTGCCGCCGGTGCTGCTCGTCCCGAAAAACAGCGCCGTGAAATCCGCGGATGAATTGTGGCGGCGCGACACGATTGACGAGCCGCTGATTTGTTTTCCGCCGGGCGAGCCGTTGAGCAGAAATTTCCAGGCCCAACTCAACAAGCTCGGCGTGGACTGGTTTCCGAGCATCGAGGCCGGCTCGGCGGACTTGATTGAAACCTACGTGGCCAGCGGCCTAGGCATCGGCGTGTCGGCGGCGATTCCGAACAAGGCATTTTCGCCGAAGGTGCGCGCGCTGCCGCTGGACGGTTTCCCGCCGGTGGTCGTCGGCGCGCTGTGGCGCGGGCGCAAGACGCCGCTGCTCGGGGCGTTTCTGGAAGAAATGCAATCGCGCGCCCGCCGGCTTTCGTGATGCGCGCGGCCTTGCGCCGGGCGAAAAGCAGGGAGCCGGTTTGTCTGCGGGAGACAAATGTTGTGAAATCACCGCTCCGCCGGCCTCGCGCGTTGTGACCGCAACAAGCGGGCGGTTTCATGGCCCGCTGTATTCTTTTCGGGCATGTGTCAGTTATCATGACAGAAATACCCGGAGGCGCATCTTGACACTGCCACCGGCGCGCGGACTTCAGGCCGCTTCAAGGTTCGAGCGCACCCGGACGAAACGATTGGCCTGCTGGCTTGCTGGAGGTGAGGCGGCGTAAACACCGTGCTCCCGCCGGTTGGCCTGCGGGGGCAGTGTCAAGGTGCGCCCCAATGCCTGGGCTGCCGCCAATTCCAGCTTGCCAGAGTGGCATAGGGTGTGCTAGAATCAGGCAAGTGGATTGGAAAAATCCCGTAAAACTTCTGGCGAACTGAATATGCCGGCACTGTGCAGACAAATGGTTGAGCGCCAGTCGCGCGTTTCACGCGCGGCGGCCACGATGATGGAGCTTTTAGTGTCCATTATCTTCCTGACGCTGGTCATGGCGGGGGTCATTTATGGCTACTCGCAGGCGAATCGCATGGCGGAATGGAATTCCATGTCGCTCGCGGCGCAGTCGCTGGCGTCGCAAGGCATGGAGCAGGCGCGCGCGGCACAATGGAATTCGCAGGAATGGCCCGTGCCCACCAATTCATGTGTGACCGATCAGCTGTGGGTGTCACCTTCTGTCGGCGCCACATGGACCACCAATCTTACGGGGACAAATTACGCGCTGGACATTCCGGTCTCGGGCGAGCTGTTTTATGCCACGAACTTCATCACCGTCACGACCATACAGACCAACCCGCCGTTGCGGATGATCCGTTCGGATTGCATCTGGAAATTTCCCCGCACCGGGGTCATATTTACCAACACGGACATCACTTATCGCGCGCCCGACCAATGAAACCAGCCCTTCAATCTTTTCCGAAGCGCGCGCGCGCCGCCGGATTCACGTTTGCGGAAATATTCATCGTCTCGACCATCTTTGCCCTTCTCGTTCTCGCGACCGTGGCGCTCCAGTTTTTCGCGGTGCGGGTCTATACGCTGGCGGCCACAAAGCTGACCGCCACCGCCGGCGGCCGCAAGGCCCTGAATGAAATCCGCGACCAGGTCCGCTCGGCGAAGCTGGTGGACGTGGGATTTTACACCAATGGCTCGACCACGTTCAATGGCATCGGGACCGGCGCCAATCAAATCGGCAACGCCCTGTTGATTTTTACGAACCCCATACAAAGCGCAACCAACGGCAAGCTTTATTTCATGGATCTGGGTTCCAGCAGCCTGGTGAGCGCAACCATGCCCGGCGCATACAGCACTAACGGGTATTTATACACCGGGACGCCGGGCGGTTTGAGCACCAACGTCCCGTTCATAACCAATTATTTTGTTTTCTGCGCGGAGGATTATCAGGGCAACGTCCTGACGAACAACGTCAACAACCGCGTCATCCACATGACGCTGCAATTTTCGCAGTGGGAATATCCGTTGGCCGGCGTGGGCCGCGGCGGGATGTATGATTATTATCAGTTGCACACCAGGGTGACGCAACGGGCGATTGACTACTGACGGGAAAGCCATGCAAATCACCCTTAAACCCATGCGGCGGGCCGGCTCCGGTTACGTGTTGATAATTACGCTGGTGTTTATGGCCGCCGCCCTTTTGGTTTTGGCCAGCATAATGAGTTGGACCGCGACCAGCGACAAGCTGGTTGCGCGCAACAACCAGTTCAACCGGTCCACAGCCGCGGCCGAGGCCGCCACGGAGATGGCTTTTTCACGGATGGATCGTGATTTCCTCAACGGCAAACTGAACTCCGTCAGTGACTACAACACGTTGATTCCCGACACCAGCGCATGGCCGGTGCATTACACATTCAGCGACACAAACGGCAACGCCAACACCACCTATATCAGCTTCGACTCGACCAGCGGGACCAACCTGGTGCCTTTGAATGCGCAATACAGCGGGCTGCAAGCCTTCGTCCAAAATTGCCAGATCATTTCCGTCGCCACGCCGGGAAACGTCCGTTACACCGTGCCGGCCACCGTCAGCGAGACTTTTCAAGCGGCCAGCATTCCGATCTTCCAGTTCGCCATTTTTTACAATCTGAACATGGAGATGGATCCCACCCCGATAATGACCGTCAATGGATCGGTGTTCTGCAATAAAAGCATGTGGATAACATGTATAAACGGGCTTACGTTCAATTCGACGGTGCAGGCGGTGGGAACGGTGACCCTCAACACTGCGGCCGACCCTTTTGCCAACGGCTACAGCTATGGCGGCTCCACGGCTGTCACCTTCCTCATGGCGAAGCAGCCGAGTTCCGGCAACAACGCGCTGACCGTGCCGGTTGCCGGCAACGCCACCGCAGACACCAATCCCACCAACATCGAAGCCATCCTTAACCTGCCGCCCACCGCGTTGGGCGCGCCGAACACAGTCGCATATGCCGAAAGCAATCAAGTCTATCTTTTCAACGCATCCGACATCATCATCTCCAACGCCAGTTGGGGAACCAATGGCATCGCCAATAGGTCCGCTTTTTTGACCGGCACCAACGTAAACTTGTTGGCGACCAATTTCACCCTTTGGTATCAGGATGGAAAAAACACCACGTCCCCCCTGACTCAGCTCACGAATGACTATCTGATTCAAAAGAAGGTTGGCACCAACTACGCCAGCACCAACATCCTCTACGCCGGTTTTTCGTTTTTGACGAACGTTGTTTTTTACGACTGGCGCGAAGGCTATAATGGAGGTTCAGGTCCGCCAAAACCGGTCCAAGCCGTCCAGATTGACATCGGCAAATTCAACAATTGGCTTACCAACAGCGCCCTCCAAGGCCCGCAGGCCAATAAGAAAATTTCTGACGACTATGGCCATGGAATCGGCTCCATTTATGTCTATAACAGCGTGCCTTTGACCAGCACCACGCTTCCTGCGGTGCGCCTCGCCAACGGCTCTCAATTGCCGGCAGCTTATCCTGGCCTGACCGTTGCCACGCCGCAGCCGGCCTACGTCTGGAAGGATTACAACGTGCAGCGCCAGGGCGCCAGCCCAACTCTCGGGTCAGCTAACACCTCAAACACCTATCCGGCGGCCGTGCTGGCCGACGCCATCACCATCCTTTCCACCAGCTGGAGTGATGCCTATACCAACAAGCTGCCCACAGGAACCTATGCCGCCGGTAACACCACCATCAACGCGGCGATGTTTGAAGGCATTGTCCAGTCCAACACGAACATCGTCGGAAGTTACAGCGGCGGCGTCGAAAATTTCCTGCGTTATCTGGAAGATTGGAACAATTTCACAAACACTTACAACGGTTCCATGGTCGTCATGTTCCCCAGCATCTATGCGACCAATTACTATAAGGCGGGCGGAACCTATTACAACCCGCCGACACGCAAATGGGCCTTTGACTGTAATTTCACCAACCAGTCCGGCATGCCGAAGTGTGGGCCGAGGGCCAGGGCCCTCGTCCGCGGCAATTGGAAGGCTTATTGACCGGCCGGCCCGCGTTGCCTCAAAGACGCGCCGGATGGCGCATGACGTGCTGTTGACTTCCAAGTGATCGGAAGTTTGAGTGTTGTTCCAGCGGGCCGGCGGGCCGGCAAGCTGGCGCGGAAACGAATGGCGGGCGCGATGTGCTTGCGGTAAAAAAAATCCAAATGAATCTTGCAATTGGCGTGAGGAACGTTATAAAAGGAAACAGATGGTGTTGCCATTCATAGGCGGGGTGGAAAAGAAAAAGCGGAACCAGATGATGGCGGTGGATCTGGGCGTCCGCACCACGAAGGCTGTTCTCATCGAACGGCGGGGTGAGGTGTTCGCCTTGAGCGGCTATGCGCTGCTGGACGCGCCGATTTTCGACAAGACACTTTCCCCCGAGATGCTCACCGACCATCTCCGCAGCGTGGTCAAGGCGCTGGGCGGGACCGCCAAATTTGTGACGCTGGCGGTCAGTTTGGACGACGCCATCGTGCGGCAGGTGGAGTTGCCGCAGATCCCGGTGGACGAAATGCGGCTGGTTTTGAAAAACAACACCAAGGGCTATCTCCAGCAGGATTTGCCAAATTATGTTTTTGACTGCCACATTTTCCCGCCCAAGACAACTTCAGCGCCGGACAAATCCGCCAAACCCGCCGAAGCCGCCAGGCTCCCCGGCGTGCCCAAGCTGAAAGTGCTCGTGACCGGCGCGAAACACCAATTGGTGGATGATTTCCAGATGGCCGTCAAAAACGCCGGACTGACGGCGGAGTGCATTGTGCCCGGAATCGTCGGGCCGTTGAACGCGTTTGAAATGGCCATGCCGCAGGTGTTCGCCAACGAAGCCGTGGCGCTGGTGGACATCGGCTTCAAGCATTCCTCGATTTGCGTGCTGGACCGCGGGGAGCTGGTTTTGACCCGCGTGGTCGGCATCGGCGGGGACAAATTGACGGCGGGTCTGGCGGAAGCCATGAACATCTCCTACGCCGAGGCGGAAGGCGTCAAAGTGGGCCTCGCGTCGGAAGCCAGGTCCGCCATCGAAACGCAGGTGACGCCGCTGGGCCGCGAACTACGGGCGTCGCTGGACTTTTTCGAGCACCAGCAGGACCGGGCCGTCTCGCATGTTTTTGTCAGCGGCGCGGCGGCAAGATCGGAAGTGTTTCTGGAAATGCTGCACGCGGAAATGATTGCCGAATGCAAGACGTGGAATCCGACGACGTTTCTGCAACTGGCGCTGCCTGGGCAGCAGGCGGTTGAAATCGAACATGTCGGACCGCAATTGGGCGTGGCCATCGGGGCCGCGCTGGCGGCGCTTTAATTTGAAATAGGTTATGCCAATCCATATCAACCTGCTGGCCGAAGCGCAAGCCGCCGAGGAATTGCGGCGGCGCGATCCGGTCAAGCGCGCCATCTTCATCGGCCTGTCGCTGGCTGCGGTGGCCTTGATGTGGTTGGGCATGGTGGAAGTCAACTCCTTCCTGGCGCGGGAACTTTTTGCCAGGGTGCAGGCGGAAATCAATGCCACAACCAACGCGTATCAACATGTAAAGTCAGACCAAACGAGCATCGGGGAGATAAAAGCCAAGCTGGCGGCGCTCCAAAAATTGCAGGCGGCCCGCTTCCTGCAAGGCAACCTGCTCAACGCGCTGCAGTGCGCCACGGTGAGCGGCGTGCAATTGACCCGGCTGCGCGTGGAACAGTCCTACATTTCGAAGGAAGGAACCGCCTCGGCCGCCGTCAGGGAAAAAATCATGTTGTATCTTGATGCGCGGGATTTCAGCGCCAATCCCGGCGACCAGGTCAACAAGTTCAGGGAAGCCATCCCCCAACAGGATTACTTCAAGGCGATGCTGGACAAAACCAACGGGGTGAAGCTCGCCAATCCCCCCTCCGCGCCGCAAATGGGCGCCGGCAAGCCGTATGTGACGTTCACGCTGAACTGTTTGTATCCGGAGGTGTCCCGATGAACAAACTTACCAAAGAGAAGCGCAACCATCTCATTCTGGTGGGCATCGGCACGGTGGCGGTGCTGACCTTGATCATCTATGGTTTGATTCGTCCCCAGTATGCCGTCGTTAAAAAAATTAATGCGCAGATCAGCGCCGCCCGCAGCGATCTTCAATCCAAGAAAGACACCATCAAAACGGCCAACACCGTATCCAACCAGTTGGCGGAATTGACTGACACGCTGGCCCAGACCGAGAGTGACATGGCCTCCGGCGATCCCGCTGTCTGGATTTACGACACAATCCGGAATTTCAAGGAGCATCACAAAGTGGATATTTCGGTCAATCCCCAGTTGGCGACGGGTCCAGTGGATTTGCTGCCGAAGTTCCCGTATCAACAGCTCAAGGTCACGGTCAACGGCACGGCCTTTTATCATGACTTGGGAAAATTCATCGCCGATTTTGAAAACACGTATCCTCATGCGCGAATTGTCAATCTGACCCTCGAATCCGCCGGCGGCACCGGCGACGACAGTGAAAAACTGGCTTTTAGAATGGATGTCATTGCTCTGATAAGGGCAACTGGACCGCAAAGTTGAAACTGAATGAAACCGCGCGCTCACACTTTTCAATGCCTGCTGGCGGCGTTGCTGTCCCTGGCAGCTTTCAGCCCGCTGCCGCTGCCCGCCGCGCCGCCCGCCGCGCCGGAGGCCGTTCCGGGCCAGAAGCCGCCACCAAACGTCAAACCGGACGTCAAGCTGGAAATTCCGAAATCCGTCTTTGTCTGTCCCAAAAATGCAACGCAAGGGCGCGACCCGTTTTTCACCGCTTCCACGCGGATCTTCGATAACAATCCCGACAATCAAAGCAAAAATCCCGGCCCATCGTTGACCGACCTGACCTTGAAATCCATTTTGGGAAATTCCCCGCACGCCTTTGCGGTTATCAACAACCACACCTTTGCGCCCGGCGACGAGGGGGACGTCATCACCCAAAACGGGCGCCGGTTGCACATTCGTTGCGTGGACATTGACACGAAAGCCGTCACCGTGACCGTCGAAGCCGGCGGCGCGAGTGTCACATTGACTTTATCCAAGGCGCCATGAATCTTTTCTCCAATCCGCTTTTTTCCAAAGCCGGCCGCCGCGCCATCCGTATCGGCGGAATTGCGAAAAATGATTTTGCATTCATGAATTTTTTTGTTCACCAATACCACCACTCGGAGCAAATAGGAGTCAAACCATGAAAAAGACAAAAATACTGGTCGTCACCCTGCTTGCAGGATTTGTCCTGCATCAAATGGCTTCAGGCCAAACCAACGCCACTGCTGACGCCACCCCAACCGTGACAGGCGGAACCGCCGGCGCTTCGCCAGCCATGGCGGAGAGCGGCAGCCAATCTGTCAGCATAACCGCGAGCAATGCCATTGCCGGCGCCGGCGAAAGCAACGCGCCGGCGGCATTGGCCGACACCAACGCGCTGGTTTCCAGCGTGTCCATGAGCAATGCGCCTGCCGGGGCCGGTCCGACCCCTTCGCCGGCGTCAGCCGAAACCAATGGCCAGCCTGTTGCCGCGGCCGTCACCAACACGGCCACCGCCGAGCTGCCGATTCAATTCCAGGATGTCCCGATCACCACGGCCATTGAAAGCCTGGCGCGGCTGGCAAGCATCAATTATTTGCTCGACCCCAAGATTGGTTACAATCAGCCGGATCAAAGCGGACAAATCAAACCCGAGCCAACCCTGTCTGTTCGCTGGGAAAATGTCACCGCCCACCAGGCGCTCCTGGCGCTGCTGGATAACTACGGTTTGCAGCTCGTCGAAAATCTGAAAAGCGGGATTTACAAGATCACGATCAAGGAACCCAACGCGAAAGCGCCCCTCATCACCCGGGTCGTCCAGCTTAAATACTCCAGCACTTCCAACATGTCGCCCGCCGTCATAAGCATCTTGACCGACACCCGCAGCAAAGTGGTGTCCGACATCCGCACCAGCCAGTTGGTCGTCGTCGCCACGGAACAGGAACAGGCGGCAGTGGACGCGATGTTGAGCCAGCTTGACATACCCACCCGGCAGGTGCTGATTGAAGCCAGGCTGGTTGAGCTTTCCAGCAGCCCCAGCACGACCAAGGGCATTGACTGGTCAGGCACGTTGAATGCCCAGAATGTTTCATTTGGAAACGGCTTGGCGTCTGGATCTTCAACAACCACCATTCCAGGCGCGCCGGTGACCACAACTTCGACTTTCGGCGGGCATACCGTCACCACCACCACAAAGCCGAGTTCGAGCACCGCCACCACGTTGAATAGCATAATTCCAGGTTCACTCTCACCCGGCGGCCTGTCGCTCAACACCGTCAGCGGGCTGACTCCGGGCATAGGGTTCCTTAACGCCGACGGCGTCCAGGCCGTCCT
>JBEKRA010000038.1:0-10877 GCA_049519195.1 Verrucomicrobiota bacterium | reverse complement strand
CCTTGTCCACATGGCCAAGATGAATCTTGGCAAGCCGCATCCCGAAAACATCCGGCCTGTTGCCGGTCGCCCGTGGAAAATCGGCGCGATGGTTCTCGTCGCCTCGGTGATCATCGTCTTCAGCTTCTGGTTGCCGGCGCAGATTTATCAACTCGTGCAACAAACCGTTCAAATTCTCGGAGGCTCGACATGAATGTTTCAAGCGAATTGCAACCGATTCTAATCAGCCTGCAAGAGCGATTTAGCGACCGGATCGAAGCCGTTCATTCCCCGCGACCGAATGAAATTTACCTCCACGCGAAAATGGATTTGGTCGCCGGCTTCACCGCGCATCTTTGCCGGAACTGCGAAGCGCGGATCGTGATCCTGTTCGCCGACGACGTGCGGCAGGTTGGAGTTCAAGCTTCAGCTTGTTCGGGGGACAGGCTGAAGCCTGAACTCCAACCGGGCGTGCCTGCCGCGCCGAAGCCGGGCGAAGGCGGGTTCCACCTATATTACGTTTTCGCGCTCGATGCGGCGCACGGTTTTATCATCCTGCGGGTGCCGGTGCCGTCGGACAAGCCGGAGTTTGCCTCGCTCACGAACGCCATTCACGGCGTCAACTGGCAGGAACGCGAGGTGCAGGATTTGTTCGGCCTCAAATTGATCGGCCATCCGAACCCGCGCCGCTGTGCGTTGCACGACGACTGGCCGGAAGTATATCCGTTGCGCAAGGATTTTGATTTGCGGACGCAGTTGCCGCCGTTTCATGGCGAGCGCCACAAGTTCCGGCCCGTTGAAGGCGAGGGCGTCTTTCAAGTGCCCGTCGGTCCGGTCCACGCGGGCATTATTGAGCCGGGCCATTTTCTGTTCAGCGTGGCGGGCGAGCCGGTTTTGTATTTGCAGTTGCGGCTGTTTTACGTTCACAAGGGCACGGAGAAACTTTTCGAGAATCTGCCGGTGCAACATTGCGTCCGGCTGGCCGAAAGCATTTCCGGTGACTCCGCTTTCGCGCACGCAACGGCGTTTTGCCACGCGATTGAACGGGCCGCCAGCGTGGAAACGCCGCCGCGCGCAAGGTTTTTGCGCTCAATCTGTCTCGAACTCGAACGGATCCACAATCACATCGGTGACATCGGCGCGATTTGCACGGACGTGGCCTTTGCCACCGTCAACATGCACTGCATGAGGCTCAAGGAGCGCGTGCTGCGCGTCAACGAACTGCTCACCGGCAACCGCCTCTTGCGCGGCATGGCGTGTCCCGGCGGCGTGCGCTTTGATTTCAACGCGGACCAGCTCAAGGCGCTTTCGGAACTGGTGGCCGGCCTGCGGCCGGAATTTGATGACGTCGTGGGGCTGATCGAAAATTCGTCCTCGACGCTCAACCGCCTCGAAAAAACCGGTGTGCTTAAGCCTGAAGTGGCGCGGGATCTTGGCGTAGTCGGTATCGCGGGGCGCGCCTCCGGCTTCGACCACGACTTGCGCCGTGATTTTCCGCACGCCGCCTACGATCAGTTGAAAATCGCCGTGCCTGTTTATCAAGCTGGCGATGTGGAGCACCGGATGCAGGTGCGCATTGACGAAGTCCGCGAATCGTTTTCGCTCATCGAACAACTCGTGGCCAAACTGCCCGGCGGCACGGTGCGGATTGAAATCGGCGAACTGCCCGCCGGTGCGACCGCGCTGGGCTATGTCGAGGGCTGGCGCGGCGAGATTTTTCACTGGATTCGCACCGCGCCCGGAAACCGGCTGGCGCGCTGCAAGGTCAAGGATCCGTCGTTGCAAAACTGGCCGGCGTTGAGCGAGGCCATCCTCGGCAACATCATCCCGGATTTTCCGGTCGTGAACAAAAGTTTCAACCTGTCGTATTCCGGAACGGACCGTTGATTTATGTTTGGAATTCTTGGAAAAAGTCTGGGCACTGGCGTTGTTACGGAGAATTATCCGGCGACACCACCTGCAATATCGGGGCGTGCGCGCGGCAAACCGGAGATTGACTGGGCGAATTGGAAGGATGCCCGACTGGCGACGGCGGTTTGCCCGACCGGCGCGATTTCGCATCAGGACGCAAACGGCCGGCGTGTCGCCAAGCTTGATCTGGCCAGTTGCATCTTCTGCGGACTCTGCGCCGAGGTGGACAAGGCCATCCGCATGACCAACGTTTGCGAATGCGCCGCCCGTAGCCGCGGGGAATTGGCGACCGGCGCCACTTACAGCCTAAAGTCGGACGGCAGCCACGAAAAGATGATTTCGCCGCCCGCGCAATCAGGAGGGGCCGCGCTGCCGCGCGGCCAGAACGACCAGCAGGTTGTCACCGCCGATGAAGGGAAATCGCTTGAAACCCTGGGCCGGCAAATCCAGGAGCGCGCGAACAAGCTGTTTGGCCGGTCACTGCACATCCGCGAAGTGGACGCCGGTTCCTGCAACGGCTGCGAAATTGAAATCGTGAATTTGAACAGCCCGGTCTATGACATCGAACGTTTTGGCATCCACTTCGTCGCCTCGCCGCGCCACGCCGACCTGCTGCTCGTGACCGGCCCGGTGACGCGCAACATGGAACTCGCCTTGCGCAAAACCTACGACGCGATGCCCGCGCCGCGATTGGTCGTGGCCGTGGGCGCGTGCGGTTGCAGCGGCGGAATTTTTGGAGTCAACTACGCGACGCGCGGCGGCGTGGACTCGGTCATTCCCGTGGACGTTTTCATTTCGGGTTGTCCGCCCAATCCGCATGCGCTGCTGCACGGTATCCTGTTGTCAATGGGGCGGATGCCAAAAAATAAAAATAAGCTGTTGACAGAAAACCTGCCAACCGCTATTTTGTGTCCCGTCAGAGCCGTAAAGTAAAAAGACTGAAGCCGGTAGCTCCTCGGGTTTTCGAGCAAAAACGAGGGGATCGGTTTTTTGTCGTTTTGCGTCGTATTTGGTTTTGAACTAATGATCTAACGATTTGTATGCGCCCATGTAGCTCAGTTGGTAGAGCGCATCCTTGGTAAGGATGAGGTCATCAGTTCGATCCTGATCATGGGCTCCAGACAATTTGCTGAATAAACGCTGACTAAAAAACAAACGAAATCAACGCAGGAGACAATATGGCAAAAGAGCAATTTCAACGAACAAAGCCGCACGTCAACGTCGGCACCATCGGACACATTGACCACGGCAAATCCACGCTCACGGCGGCAATTGTCGAAGTGCAGGCGAAAAAGGGTCTGGCCACGCCGATTTCCTATGCCGACATCACCAAGGGCGGCACGGTGCGCGATGAGACCAAAACCGTGACCATTGCTGTTTCCCACGTGGAATACCAGAGTGACAAACGGCATTATGCCCATATTGATTGCCCGGGTCATGCTGACTTCATCAAGAACATGATCACCGGCGCGGCGCAGATGGATGGCGCCATTCTGGTGGTTGATGCCTCGGAAGGCCCGATGCCGCAAACCAAGGAGCACGTGCTCCTGGCCCGCCAGGTCGGCGTTCCCGCGATTGTGGTTTACCTGAACAAGGTTGACCTCGTGGACGACAAGGAACTGCTGGACTTGGTGGAAATGGAAGTCCGCGACCTGCTGACCAAATACGAATTTCCGGGCGAAAAGACGCCGATCATTCGCGGCAGCGCGAAAAAGGCGATGGCGCACGATCCCGAAGCCTCAAAATCCATTCAGGAATTGATGGACGCAATTGACTCGTTCATCCCGTTGCCGATGCGTGAAGTGGACAAGCCGTTCCTGATGTGCATCGAGGACGTGTTTAACATTGAAGGTCGCGGCACGGTGGTCACCGGGCGCGTGGAGCGCGGCCAGCTCAAGCGCATGGACGATGTGGAAATCGTTGGCTTGAAGGAAACCCGCAAGACCGTGGCTACGGACATCGAAATGTTCCGCAAGCTGCTCGATTCGGCGCAGTGCGGCGACAATGTTGGCGTGCTGCTGCGCGGCACCAAGAAAGACGAAGTGGAACGCGGCATGGTGCTCGCGAAACCCGGCTCAATCACGCCGCACGTGAAGTTCAAGGCGGAAGTGTATGTGCTGTCGAAGGAGGAAGGCGGCCGTCACACGCCGTTCTTCACCAAGTATCGTCCGCAATTTTATTTCCGCACCAGCGATGTGACTGGGACGGTGACATTGGCGCAAGGGGTCGAAATGGTTATGCACGGCGACAATGTCTCGGTGGAAATTGACTTGATCGCGCCGGTCGCGATGGAAAAAGGCCAGCGTTTTGCGATCCGCGAGGGCGGCCGCACGATTGGCGCCGGTCGCGTGACGGAGGTTATCGCCTAATACATTTTCAAATTCAGGAGCGCGGGGATGAACCCCTGCGGCTCCTTTTTGTCCAAAAGACAAACGAGATTGGGCGGATACGGCAGTAGCTCAATTGGCAGAGTAGCGGTCTCCAAAACCGTTGGTTGGGGGTTCAAGTCCCTCCTGCCGTGCCAGTCTGCGTAACGGAGAGGTGGCAGAGTGGTCTATCGCGGCGGTCTTGAAAACCGCTTCGGGCTAACACCCGACGGGGGTTCGAATCCCTCCCTCTCCGCCAGGAAAACTGTGAATGAATTGACAAAAATATTGATTTGGGCGGTCGTCATTGGCGCGCTCTTTGCCTATTTATGGTGGCAGGGGCAGGTCCGGCGGTTCGCGGTTTATATTCAGGAAACCCGCGAGGAATTGAAAAAATGTTCGTGGCCGACGTGGCAGGAATTAAAAGGCTCGACGGTCGTCATTGCCGTCTCCATCGCCTTGCTCGGCGCGTTCTGCATGGCGACGGATTATTCCCTGACCGTGGTCTTTTTCAAAATTTTTAAACTTTGAACGCCATGCCCAGCCAGTGGTTTGTCATTCATACGCTTTCCGGCCAGGAACAGAAGGTCAAGGAAAGCATTGAGAAGCGCGTCAAGGCCGACGAGATGCAGGACTATGTCAAGGAAGTCCTCGTCCCGATGGAAAAGGTCGTCGAGGTGCGCAACCAGAAGAAGACGGTTTCGAGCCGCAAACTCTGGCCCGGCTACGTTTTTGTTGACATGGTGTTGCTGGATGAAAACCGCCGCATCATCGAGAAGCCCTGGTATTTCATCAAGGAAACACAGGGCGTGATCGGGTTTGTCGGCGGCGAGCCGCCCATGCCAACGCCGACCGAGGAAGTCGAGCAGATCAAGGCGCAGATTTCGGCGTCCGAGGAGACGGAAAAGCCGAAGGTCAATTTTGAAGTCGGCGAAACGATAAAGATCAACAACGGGCCGTTCCTGAATTTCAGCGGCGTGATTGAGGAAATTGATCCCGAACGCGGCAAGTTGAAAGTGACCGTGAACATTTTTGGACGCAACACGCCGGTCGAACTCGAATACTGGCAGGTGGAGAAAGCATGAGAAGAACAAACGGAGCGCTGGATTAATGGAGTAACGAGGTGTTGGGCGGCAGCCTGCTCAACGCTTCAATGCTCCGGTGGTCCAAGCTCCATCATCCCAATCCGATTTTATGTCAAAGAAAGTCACAGGACAGATTAAATTGCAGATCCCGGCGGGCCAGGCGAACCCCGCGCCGCCAGTCGGCCCGGCGCTCGGCCAGCACGGCGTCAACATCATGGGCTTCTGCAAGGAATTCAACGCGCTTACCAAGGCCGACGCCGGCCTGGTGATACCCGTTGTCATCACCGTTTATCAGGACAAGTCGTTCACGTTCATCACCAAATCGCCGCCGGCCTCGATTCTTTTGAAAAAAGCGGCGGGGATCACCGCCGGTTCCAAGGAGCCGAACAAGGAAAAGGTCGGCAAGGTGACGCGCAAACAGGTTTTGGACATCGTGAAGATGAAGAAAAAGGATTTGAACGCGGTGAACGAAGAAGCCGCGTTTCGTGTCATATCCGGCACGGCGCGCAGCATGGGAATTGAAGTCGTCGGTTAAGATCAACAATAACAACCGCGGGAGAGTCATGCGACTCGTTTGCACCGCACAAAACAAAATGCCCAGCAAAAGATACAAGAAGGCGTTGGAAGTGGTGGACGGCAAGAAAGCCTATCCGCTCAAGGATGCCGTCGGCGTCCTCGCCAAATTTCCGAAGGCCAAATTCAACGAGACGGTTGACCTCGCGTTCCGCCTCGGCGTGGACCCGAAGCAGTCCGACCAGATGGTTCGCGGCACGGTTCCGCTCCCGCATGGCAGCGGCAAGACCGTGAAAGTGCTCGTGTTCGCCAAGAGCGGCGCGGCGGCGGACGCGGCCAAGGCCGCCGGCGCGGAATACGTCGGCTTTGAAGACATGATAGCCAAATGCCAGGGCGGGTGGGCTGATTTTGACGTGGCGGTGGCCACGCCCGAGGCGATGGCCGAAGTGCGCAAGCTCGGCAAGGTGCTCGGCCCGCGCGGCCTGATGCCCAACCCGAAGACCGGCACAGTGACCGACGATACCGCCAAGGCCGTGAAAGAAGTGAAGGCCGGCCGCGTCGAGTTCAAAATTGACAAGGCGGGCAACGTGCATGTGGTCGTCGGCAAGGTGTCCTTCAAGCCCGAACAGATTGAGGAAAACGCCCGCGCCGTCATTGAGGCGGTTTCAAAGGCCCGCCCGCACAGCGTCAAGGGCACCTACATTCGTTCCTGCACGCTGTCGGCGACGATGAGTCCGCCGGTGCGCGTGGACATCCGTGAATTTTCAACCAATTAAAAAGGATTTGACCCATGCGTGCTGAAAAGAAACTTTTGACGAAGGAATATGTGGCGCGGCTGAACGCCTCGCCGTTCTTCATCGTGATAAATTACACGGGGCTGAAAGTCGCCCATTTGACCGAGCTGCGGAAGCGTCTGGTGCGGGCCGGTGCGGAAGTCCACATCGTGAAGAATTCCGTCTTCCGCGTTGCCGCCAAGGAAGCCGGCGTCGGCGACTTGAACGGCTCGCTGGCCGGACAGATGGCCGTGGTCACGGGGCAGAAGGACATTTCCGCCGCCGCGAAGACGCTGAAAAATTTTGCGGCGGAATTTGGCAAGCTGAAATTCAAGTTCGGCTATCTCAACAACCAGCGCCTCGAAGAGGCGATGATTGTCGCGCTGGCGGATTTGCCGGGCCTGGACGTTTTGCGCGCGACCCTGCTTGGGCTGATCAACGCGCCGGCGACGAAGCTGGCGGTTATGCTCAACACGCCGGCGAAGATGCTCGCGCAGGTCATCAAGGCGAAGTCTGAAAAAGTTGAGGCGGCGCAGAATTGACGCGTTCAAAACGGAACGCTCAATCAAAATGATTTCGATTTGAAATTGGACATTTCAAATCGGAGAACAAACAAACAAAAACAACGTAAATCGTCGGTTCACGGGCCGTGAATTGAAAATGCCGGGGCCCCGGCGGCGACGAGACGAAAGAAAGAGAAGACAGTTATGGCTGACATTGCAAACCTCGTGGAAGAATTGAGCAAGTTGACGGTTCTCGAAGCCGCCGACCTGGTGAAACAACTGGAAACCAAATGGGGCGTTTCCGCCGCCGCGCCTGTCGCGGTCGCGGCTGCTCCCGCCGCCGGTGGCGCCGCCGCGCCTGCCGCCGCGAAGGACACGTTTGACGTGATTCTCGTCTCCGCCCCGGCGGACAAGAAGATCGCCACGATCAAGGCCGTCCGCGAAGTGAAGGCCGGACTCGGCCTGGCGGAAGCCAAGGCGCTGGTGGAAGGCGCGCCCAAGCCGGTGCTCGAAGGCGCCAACAAGGCGGACTCGGACGCGGCCAAGAAGAAACTTGAAGACGCGGGCGCGAAAGTGGAGGTCAAGTAATCCAGCGGTTTTTTTTGGGTGCGGCGGTTCCGACGGACGGGGCCGCCGCTTCCTTGGACAATTTATTAAAGTTACAACGGAACGGGAGAGTCGGTTTTGGCAAGCGGCCATTGAACGCGGCAGCTTGCCTTGTGTCGTTGATTGAGAAAACGGCCGGCAATCCGCCGGCCAAACAAAAAATTAAAAATGCCATCGCGAGCCACTGAACGGATCAACTTCGGCAAGATCAAAGAGATCGTTGCGCCGCCGAACATGATTGAACTGCAGACGAATTCCTACGCGGAATTTCTTCAGGCCGCCGCCACGCCGAAAAAGCGCCAGGCGCAAGCCGGCCTCGAGGCGGTTTTCCGCGAGGTGTTCCCCATCGAAAGTTACGACGGCAAGTGCCGGCTCGATTACGACTCCTACGAAGTCGGCGACCCGAAGGTGGACTGGCTCGAATGCCTGCGCGAGGGTTTGACCTATGGCGCGCCGCTCTACGTCACGTTCCTGCTCAAGGAGGAAGGCAAGAGCGCCAAGGAAGAAAAAGTTTTCATGGGCGAGCTTCCGCTGATGACGCCGCAGGGCACGTTCGTCATCAACGGCGCGGAACGCGTCGTCGTTTCGCAGTTGCACCGCTCGCCGGGCATCGCGTTCGAGGCCACGCAGCATCCGAACGGCAAATTGCTCCACAGCTTCCGGGTCATTCCCGATCGCGGTTCGTGGTATGAGGCGATGTTCGACACGAGCGACTTGCTTTACGTCTATCTCGACCGCAAGAAACGCCGCCGGAAATTCCTAACGACGACGTTTTTCCGCGCGTTAAGCTTTCTGGATGTCGAAGGCGGCATCGGCAAGGGCAAGGACAACGGCGAAAAGACGCGCGGCACGGACGAGGAAATTCTCAAGTTGTTTTACGAAATCGAGGAACTCACGATCAAGGAAGCCGAAAAGCTCGAAGGTTTGACGAGTTGCGTTTTGATTCAGGACGCTGTGGACGCGGAGAAGAATCTGGTCGTCGCGCGCGCGTTCGAGCCGCTGTCCAAGGCGGTGGTGAAACAAATCGCCGAATTGGGCGTCAGCAAAATCAAGGTCGTGAACACGTCCGTGGACGATGGCATCATCATCAAGTGCCTCAAGAAGGACCCGGCCAAAAACGAGGAGGAGGCGCTCAAGGACATTTACCGCCGCCTGCGTCCGGGCGATCCGCCGACCGCCGCCAACGCCCGCGCTTTGCTCAAGCGGCTGTTCTTCGATCCCAAGCGATACGATTTGGGCCGCGTGGGACGTTACAAAATCAATCAAAAACTAGGCCTCAAGGACAAGGACGGCTCGCGCATCCTCACCAAAAGCGATTTGGTCGCCGCGACAAAATATCTGCTCCGCCTCAAAAAGGGCGAGGGCAGCGTGGACGACATTGACCATCTCGGCAGCCGCCGCATCCGCACCGTCGGCGAATTGCTCGCCAACCAGTGCCGCGTTGGTCTCGCGCGCACCGAGCGCCTAGTCAAGGAGCGCATGACACTGTTCGACCAGAGCGTCGAGGCGATGACGCCGCAAAAGCTCATCAATCCGAAGGCACTTTCCGCCGTCATCCGCGATTTCTTTGGCCGCTCGCAATTGAGCCAGTTCATGGATCAAATCAATCCGCTGGCCGAGTTGACGCACAAGCGCCGCTTGTCGGCTCTCGGGCCAGGCGGACTTTCCCGTGACCGCGCGGGCTTTGAAGTCCGCGACGTGCATCCGTCGCACTACGGCCGCATTTGCCCGATTGAAACGCCGGAAGGCCCAAACATCGGCCTCATTGCGTCGCTCGCGACGTTCGCGCGCATCAACGAATTCGGTTTTCTCGAAACGCCGTATCGCAAGGCCAAGGACGGCCGCGTCACGGAAGACATTGAATTTCTCACCGCCGACCGCGAGGAGCAATTCATCGTGGCGCAGGCCAACTCGCCGATTGACGGCCGCGGCCATTTCACGACCGAGCGCGTCGTCTGCCGTGCGCGGGGTGAATTTGTGGACGTGGAACCGGCGCGCGTGGATTACATGGACGTTTCGCCCAAGCAGCTCGTGTCCATCGCCGCGGCGCTGATTCCGTTTTTGGAGCACGACGATGCGAACCGCGCGTTGATGGGTTCCAACATGCAGCGCCAGGCCGTGCCGCTGCTCGTCACCGAGGCGCCGCTCGTGGCGACGGCCCTTGAAGACCGCGTCGCGCGCGATTCCCGTGCCGTCATGGTAGCCGAGGAGAGCGGCAAGGTCGCCTCCGTCACCGGAAATCAAATCATCGTGACCGAAGACGGCAAGCTGCCCGAGGGCAAAAAGAAAATCAAACACGACCCCGAACACGGAGTTTGTGTTTATCCCGTCCGCAAATTCATGCGCTCGAACGCCGCGACGTGCATCAACCAGAAAATCCTCGTGCACAAGGGCGAGCATGTGCGGAAAAACCAGATCATCGCCGACGGCCCATGCACGCAAAACGGCGAGCTTGCGCTCGGGCGCAACGTGCTTGTCGCGTTCATGCCGTGGAACGGCTACAATTTCGAGGACGCCATTCTCATCAGCGAGAAAATCGTGAAGGAGGACATCTTCACGAGCATTCACATTGACGAGTTTGAAGTGGCCGCCCGCGACACGAAGCTCGGGCCGGAGGAAATCACGCGCGACATCCCAAACCTCGGCGATGAGGCGCTGAAAAACTTGAGCGCCGACGGCGTCATCCGCGTCGGCGCGGAAGTGAAGCCCGGCGACATTCTCGTCGGCAAGATCACGCCGAAATCCGAAACCGAACTCGCGCCCGAAGAGCGCCTGCTCCGCGCGATTTTCGGCGAAAAGGCCGCGGACGTGAAGGACACGTCGCTTAAAGTCCCGTCGGGCACCTACGGCATCGTCATGGATGTGAAGGTCTCGGCGAAAAAAGATTCCGAACACGTCAGCCACTCTCCTTCAGGCGAGGAAAAGCGCCACTCGAAGCAGATCGAGGAGGATCACAAGAAAAAGACCGACGAATTGCACGACCAGTTGACGGAGGCGTTGAGCAACATCCTGCTCGGCGAAAAAATCCCGCTGGACGTGGTCAATTCCGAGACCGGCGAAATCATCATTCCGGCCAACCGCAAGATCACGAAGACGCTGCTGCGCAGGCTCGCGACGGTTTATGACCGCATTGAGATTGAT
>JBEKRA010000037.1:0-10892 GCA_049519195.1 Verrucomicrobiota bacterium | reverse complement strand
CCGCAGCACGCGGATCCTGACGCGGTTCTGAAAATTGATTTGAAACTCGCCGCGCGTTCGCCGGATGCAAAACGCATGAACATCGCCGCGCCGGTCGTGGCCGTGCCGGTGATGCTCGCGGAATGGCAGCTCCTGCCCGACGAAGGCCAGCGGCTGGTTTATCGCAGCGGCACGCTCGCGCCCGCCGGTGGCGCAACCGACGTGTCGGGTTTCGCGCAGATCGCGCGACTGCCGCAAAAGAATCAAGTGGGCGCGGCATTGATGTCGCTGTTTGTGGCGCTGGCTTTTGTGGTGCTCGGCATTTCCGTGTGGCGTTGGGCGGCGGGCGAGGGCGTCCACAAATTCAGCGCGCGCCATCTTTTCGGCGCGGCCATCGGTCTCGCCGCAATCATCTTTGCCGCGATTGCGCTCGTTTATGACGTCGGCGCGTTTGAATCCGCGCCCGCTGCGCCGGACAATCTGACGTTCCTCGCGCCGGTGCAGCAGGCGAACAGCGCGTTGACCGTGGAAATTGCCAACGTGGCGGCGGCTGACGCTGGCGCCAGTTCAATCAGCAAGGCTTGGCCGGCATTGTTCGCGCTGGCCGCGTGGATTTTCGCCTGGTCGCGAAGCAGCAAGTTTTCCGGGGCGGCATTTGGAATTCTCGGCTGGACGCTGCTCGCGTGGGCGGCTTTGCGTTTGCCAAACGGCGCGCCCGCGTTTCTCGCCGTCATCGGAGCGTTTCTGCTTTTGCGGGTGGTGGTTCCGTCGCTGAAACAACTCTGGCGACTGCCAGCCAGACCAAAATCCAATCTTCCGCCGCCAACGGTGGTGGCGCTGCTGGCCGGCCTTTGTCTGTTCGGCGGCGCGATGACCGGAAGTGGCGCGGAATCAAATTCTGCGCTGCCGGAATCCGTCACGCAGCAAATCCGGATTGTAGATGCAATTGCCATGGCGACGGCAAAAATTCACTGGCAGGCGGACAGGGGACAGGCATTGCCGCTGCTGTTCGAGCCGGCGGTGTTGACGCGCGTCAATTATCCGAAGTCGCTGAAGCTGGAGCCATCACCGGCGGGTTCGCGCAGCGCACAGCAGCTTGTCGCGGAAACCGGCGGCGCGTTTGACATCGAGGTGCAGTATCAAATCCAGGTCACGAAACGCGACACCGACAGCGGCTTTGTGCTGCCGTTGCCGGGCGGACTCATCAATCGTGTCACCCTCTCGCTCGTCAATCTCGACGTGGACGTGTTCTCGCCGCGGGCCGTATCCGTCCAGCGCGTGACGACGGGCAGCAACACCGTGGCATCGCTTGTGCTGGCGCCCGGCGGCGCGTGGGTTGGCTGGAAGCCGCGAAGCCGCGACGTGAAAAACGAGAAGCCCGTTTTCTACGCGGAGATTTCGCAGCTTTACGTTCCATCGGCGGGCGTGGTCGAAGGAGTGAATCTAGTCTCCATCCGCCCGGCGCAGGGCGAACTCGGCGAATTGACCTTCGACGTTCCGGCGGGCGCGACGATTACCGATGTTTTCGACAGTAGGAGCCGGCGCGAGGAGGCTCAAACTTCAAATCAAAATTCAAGTCAAAGACTCGTCACCTCGTCTCCTAGAGACAATGTGGTCTCGCTCTGGCGCTTCGATCCAGACGCGCGGAAATTGCGCGTGACGCTGAACCCGGCGCAGTCGCGGCCATTTGCGCTGGTCATCCGCTCGCAGGTTGCGACGGGAACTTTGCCGTTTGCGCAGCGCGTCGGTTTGATTTCCGTCGAGGGCGCGGCGGGACAAGTCGGACTGCTCGGCGTCGCCACCGGCAACGAAGTGCAACTGGATGACGTCGTCGCGGAAAATTTTTCGCCCATCAATCTCGAGGATTTTCCCGGCGGCGCGGCGGACGCGCTCGCGGCGCAATTCCCCGGACTGGCCGTGCGCCGCGCGTTTCGTTATTCCGACCCGCGGGCGACGGCGCTGTTGAAGGCGTCGCCGGTCGAGCCGGACGTGCGGGTTGAAACGCAGGACACTCTTTCGCTTGGCGAAGACCGCGCCGTGCTGGCCTCCACCGCGGACGTGACAATTACGCGCGCCGGGATTTTCAAGTTGAGCTTCGTCATGCCGGCCGGCTTTGACGTGGAATCCATCAGTGGTGCAGCGATGAGTCATTGGACGGAGTTGAAAACGGACGCGGGCCGCGTCATCACTTTGAATCTCACCGGCAAGACCGAAGGCCGGCAGCAATTCATCATCAGTCTTTCCGGGCCGGGCGTGAAAACCGCCGGCGCCTGGGGCGTGCCGCAGATTGTGTTGCGCGAGGCCGGCAAGCAGCGCGGCAAATTGTTCGTCGTGCCGGAACAGGGAATGCATCTGCAAGCCGCCGCTTCCGAAGGTGTGACGCAGCTTGATCCGCAGAAGGAGCTTGATCCGCAGAAACCCGGCGAGCGGCAAAAAGGCGTGCTGGCGTTCCGCATTTTGGAAACGCCGTGGAAACTGGCGCTGGACATTGAGCAAGTTGACCCGTGGATTCGGGTGACAAGCCTGCAACACGCGACGGTCAGCGAGGCGCAGGTGAAAATCGCCGCGAATTTGCAGTATCAAATTGAAAACGCCGGCCTGAAATCGTTCCGGGTATTCATCCCGACGAATGGCGAGGGCGTGACGTTTCACGGCGATCAAGTCGCGGATTTTCTCGCGGTTGACGGCGCGGAGACAAATGGTTTGCAGGCATGGGAAATCAAACTGCGCCGGCGCGTCATCGGCCAGTATCTGCTGCAGGTGAATTACCAGACGCCCATGGCCGGCCAGTCCGGCGAGACGATTCTGCGCGGCGTGCTGGCGGCGGACGTGAATTTGCAGCGCGGCTTCGCGACCGTGCAATCCGCCGGGCGCCTGCAGGTGCGCGTGGACAATCTGCCCGCGTCGCTCCAGCCGACCGAGTGGCAAGGCATCCCGCCCGCACTACAGAAGGATTTGCCCACGGAATCGGCGAGCTTTGCCTACCGCCTGGTCGAGCCGGATTTTCGACTGCAGTTGAAGCTTGAACGTCACGAGGCCGCAAAACTGCTGCCCGCGCGGGTGAACAACATCACGTTCACATCGGTGATTTCCGACGCGGGCGTCATGCTCACGCAGGCGCGGCTGGAAATTCTGCCCGGCGACAAGCGCCTGCTGCACCTCACTCTGCCGGCGGGCGCGAATTTCTGGTTCGCCTTCGTCAACCAGAACGGCGTGTGGCCGTGGCGCGAACAGGACCAGATTTTGATTCCGCTGGAGCAGCAGTCGCGCGGCGACCAGCCGGTGCCGGTGGAAATCTTCTTCAGCAGCGAAGCCGGCAAGGCTGGCGGCGGTTCATTGGATTTGTCGCTGCTCGCGCCGAAGTTTGACCTGCCGCTGGAGAATTTGACGTGGCGCGTTTTTCTCAACGACAAGTGGCAGGTGAAGAAATGGAGCGGCGCGTTGCAGTTGCAGCAGCAGGGAATCGTGGCGAACGGCGGCGCGCTCGATCTGCAGGATTATTTGCGGAGCGAATCCAGTTTGCAGCAGCAGAAAACGAGGGACGCCGAACAGATGCTCGCGCTCGGAAATTCCGCGCTCCAAAACGGCGACCCGCATCAGGCGCGGCGCGCGTTCGAGTCCGCCTACGGCCTGTCGCGCAATGACGCGGCCTTCAACGAGGACGCCCGCGTGCAGCTCAACAATCTCAAGCGAGACCAGGCGGTGGTTGGGTTGAATGTGCGTCAGGCCGCTGTGTCCGGCGCAGGCGGCGCCGTGGGGGGGCGGCTGAACCAATTGCGGAACAACAAGGACGCAAATTACACGCAGCAGGACTTGAAGCAGATCATTGACAACAACAGCGAGGACGAAAATGCGGCTTTCAAGAAACTGGCCGAACAACTCATCCAGCAACAGGACGCGGCGGTGGCGAATCCGGCCGTGATCCGCGCGAACATTCCCGAACAGGGCCGCCTGCTCACCTTCAAACGAGCCGTCGTTGTTGACCCCTGGGCAGACTTGAGCATCGGGCTGAAGGCGCGCGCGGCAAACGCCGCGCCGTGGACCGTGCGTTTGCTTGTGCTGGCGATCAGCGCGCTGGTTCTGGCCGGGCTTGGCCTGCTCGCCCGCAGCGTGGCGAAAACACGCCCGGATTGAGCGGGCCGCGCCGCAGGAGACAAACGCCATCTGATTTTATTCGCGTCAGAAAGCGGCGGCCTGTTAAGCTGCGCGGGCATGAAGAGATGCGGAAACCTTTTCGCGTTTGCGTTGTTCTAATTTCCAATGCCTGCCATGACACCGACCAATCTTGAAGCCGCGCGGGATACCTGCCGGAAAATCGCGGGAAACATCGCTAAAATCATGCACGGCCAGACCGGGCCAACACGCCAACTGATCGCAGCGCTCGCCGGCGGCGGGCACGTGTTGCTGGAGGATTTTCCGGGCACGGGCAAGACGACGCTGGCCAAGGCGCTCGCACGCTCGATTGACGCGCAGTTCAAGCGCCTCCAGTTCACGCCCGATTTGCTGCCGTCGGACATTCTCGGCGTGTCGGTGTTCAGCCAGCGCGACCAGCAGTTTCATTTTCATGAAGGGCCGGTCTTCACGAACATCCTGCTCGCCGACGAAATCAACCGCGCCTCGCCGCGCACGCAGTCGGCGCTGCTCGAAGCCATGGGCGAGGCGCAGGTGAGCGTCGAGGGCGAGCGGCGGAATCTTTCGGAATTGTTTTTTGTCATCGCCACGCAAAACCCCGTCGAGTTTCGCGGCACGTATCCGCTGCCAGAGGCGCAAATGGACCGGTTTGCCATGCAATTCACGCTCGGTTACGTCCAGCCCGATGAGGAGGTGGCCATTCTCACCGCGCAGCAACATAATCATCCGCTCGATGAATTGAAACCCGTCGCCACGCTCGCGGACGTGATCGCGCTCAAACGCGCGGTGGAGGACGTGCGCATCAGCGATGAATTGAAACGCTACGCCGTTGATCTGGTCGCGGCGACGCGAACGGCGGGCGGCGTCCAGCTCGGCGCAAGCCCGCGCGCGTCCATCGCGTTGATGAAAATCGCGCAGGCGCTGGCCTTGTTCGAGGGCGCGGATTTTGTCACGCCCGAACAGATTCAATCGCTCGCCGTGCCGGTCATTGCGCACCGGCTGATGCTGGAGCCGCAGGCGCGTTTTTCGGGACTGACGGCAGAGGGCGTGGTCGGTGACATCGTCAAAAAATTGCGCGTGCCGGCGTAGATATTTGCGATTTACGATTTACGTAACAACTGGAAATTTTGAAACGGCTCGTAAATCGCATATCGTAAATCGTAAATTCACAGTGAAGCCGATTTTCAAACTGTTTTATCAGGCTGACCGCGCAATCTCGGCGGCGTGGTATTGGGCGCGGCGGCGTTTCACGCTGGCGGGGCTGTGCGTGGCCGGCGCATTCATCGTTGCCGGCGCGGTGGGCACGGACATCGAGAATACCGTCACCTATCAAACATTCGCACTGTTGCTGGCGATTTTGATTCTGTCCTTCGCCTCCAGCCGGTTCTTTCACGCGGCATTTTCCGCGACACGCTCCCTGCCGCGCTTTGGCACCGCCGGCCAGCCGCTCCATTACCGGGTGCTGATAAAAAATCTGACCAAGGAGCCGCAGAAAGGCCTGACGCTGCTGGAAGACCTTGAAGATCCGCGTCCGCCGTTTCAGGAATGGCTGACGGTGCAGCTTTCCGAAAGGCGCCGCGTCCGCCCGTTTCGCATGAGCGAACG
This sequence comes from Verrucomicrobiota bacterium, assembly GCA_049519195.1. Lineage (GTDB taxonomy): Bacteria > Verrucomicrobiota > Verrucomicrobiia > Limisphaerales > UBA11358 > UBA11358. The sequence goes on along the minus strand of JBEKRA010000037.1, from coordinate 5,177 downwards.
GCGGCGCACCAGCCCGTTCAAGCTTGTGAATCTCAAGGAGGCGGAAGTCCCGCCACTTTTGCCGGGCGGCGAAACGGAAGTGTCCGTCGAACTGACGCCGCTGCGGCGCGGGATTTTGCGGTTCAACGGCGTGACTCTGGCGCGGCCCGACCCGTTCGGGTTGTTCCGCTCGTTTGCGAGAACGCCGGCGGCGCAGACGGTTTTGATTCTGCCGAAACGCCATTTGCTTCCCCCCATCGCGCTGCCCGGCACGATGAAATATCAGGATGGCGGCGTGGCGCTGGCTGCGAACGTGGGGCGCAGCGAGGAATTCGTCGCGCTTCGCGAATACCGCCACGGCGACCCGCTCCGGCACATCCACTGGCGGAGCTGGGCCAAGACCGGCAAACCCATCGTGAAGGAGTTCGAAGACGAATTTTTTGTGCGGCACGCGCTGGTGCTGGACACATTCGACAACGAACCACGCAGCGAAATCCTGGAGGAGTCTGTTTCCGTCGCCGCCTCGTTCGCCTGCGCGGTGCTGACGCAGGAATCGCTGCTCGATCTGCTCTTCGTCGGCAACCAGTCCTATTGCTTCACCGCCGGCCGCGGCCTCGCGCACGCGGACCAAATGCTGGAAATTCTCGCCTCGGTGACCAATTGCGCCGATAAGAAGTTTGAAACGCTCGAACAGCTTGTGCTCAACCACATTTCCGCCGTGAGCGGCTGCATCTGCGTTTTGCAGCGCTGGGACGATGCGCGGAAAAGTTTTATCACAAAACTGCGCGCGCTCGGCATTCCACTGCTCGTGCTGGTCATCGCGCGGCCGGGCGGAGCCAAACCGGACGCCGGTCCGATGCGCGACGAACCGGACCGTTTTCACGTTCTGGAAATCGGGCGGATCGCGGAACAACTGGCGGGACTGCAATGAAGACAGAACATCCAACATCGAATTTTTGGGCGGCGTCTGCTGCATTCATTGGTTGTTCGATGTTGGTTGTTGAATGTTGGTTGTTTCCCCATTTATGAAAACACCGCCGCTACTGCTCATGGCCGCGCTGTTGTTCTGGGGCTGGCAATCCGGATTGCCGCTGGTCGGCGCGATTATGGGAGTCATTCTCGAAAGCGCATGGTTCATCAAGGTGCGCTGGGATTTTTCGGACGCGGATTTCCGCCGCATCCTGACATTTTGCACGCTGTTTGCGTTCGCGGCCACGCTTTACTTTTTTGCCGCCGCGCAGGAAGCCGGCGGCGGTTTTCATGGATCGCCCGCCGCGGTGGGTCACGCCATGCAAATTTCCAGCCTGAAAAGCTCCACCACGTTTTTTCAATGGCTGCCAATTTTTCTGTTTCTGTTCGTCGCTGCGCAAACGTTCGGCGCCCGCGAAAAAATTCCGCTGACGGCGATTTCGATCATTTCACGCTGGCGCGCGCAACAGGACCAAAAACGCGGCAACGCGCCGGCCGGCCGCAGCGTGAATGTCTCCTACCCTTATTTCATCGTGTGCCTTTTTTCCGCTGGTATTCATACCAACGAAGGCGGCGGCGCGTTCTTTTTGGGGCAATGTTATTTGATTTTTTGGGCGCTGTGGCCGTTCCGCCCTCGGCGTTTCGGAATTCCCGTCTGGGCGCTGGCACTGGCGGCGGCGCTGGCCTTCAGTTATTTCGGACAGCGCGGCATCAGCGAGTTGCAACAATACAACGGAGGCTACATCGCCAGATTGCTCGCGCAGTTCATGCGGCAATGGGCCGACCCGATGCAAAGCACGACCGCCATCGGCCAGATCGGGAAACTGAAGCTGTCCGGCCAGATTGTCATCCGTCTCCGGACAAAAACCGGCGAACCGCCGCCGGTTTATCTGCGCGAGGCCAGCTATCGCACCTACCATTCCCAAAAACAGGACTGGAACGCGGGCAGTCCGCGAAGTGAGTTCGATAACAACTCCGTTACGCCAGAACACGACCAGACGACGTGGATACTGCTGCCGGAAAAAACCAACACGGCGTCCGTCAACATCGCCTGCCACATCTACGGCGGAAAATCGCTGCTGCCGTTGCCGACCGGCAGCGGGCGGCTCGAAAACCTGAACGCTTACCTTCTTCACAAAAACAGCGAAGGCGCGGTGCTCGCGGATGGGCCGGGGCTGGTAATCTTCGAAGCGCGCTACGGCCCGGGCGCGACAATTGATTCGCCACCCGATGCGAGCACCAATCGCTTGGATCTGAAAGTGGAGACGAACGAAATCGCCGCGCTGGATTCGGTCATTTCAGAGATGAAAATTTCCGGCACGAACGAGGAGCAAAAGCTGCTGGCTGTCCAGAACTTTTTCGCGGGCAAATTCACCTACAGCCTCTGGCAGGGGCCGGACAAGCTGGCGACGACGAACGAAACATCGCTGACCCGATTTCTGCTGCACAGCCGGAGCGGCCATTGCGAATACTTCGCCACCGCCACCGTGCTGTTGTTGCGCGAGTTGGGAATTCCCGCGCGCTATGCCGTCGGTTACGCCGTCCACGAAACTTCCCGTCACGGCTACGTCGTGCGCGAACGCGACGCGCACGCGTGGTGCCTCGTGTGGAACGAGCGGATCAAAAACTGGGAGGATTTCGACACCACGCCCGCTTCGTGGATTGGCATCGAAGGCAAACGCGCGTCTTTTATGCAATGGTTTTCAGATTCCTGGTCCTGGGTCGGGTTTCAAATTTCGAAATTCCGCTGGGGACAAAGCAACCTGCGCGAATACATTCTTTGGGCGCTGGTTCCCCTGCTGGCCCTGCTGCTGTATCAAATCATCTTCCGGCGCGGGCGCAGACGCCGGTTACAACCGAAAGCCGGAAAATCCGCCGCCGAGATTTTCTGGCCGGGGCTTGACTCGGAATTTTACCTGCTTGAGCGCAAACTGGCCGCGCGCGGCGTGGCGCGCCAGCCCAGCGAACCGCTCTCCGACTGGCTGACGCGCGCGCTGGCCGCCCCGGCTTTGGCCGATTTGCGGACGCCGTTGCAGGAATTGTTGCGGCTGCACTACGCTTATCGTTTTGACCCGCGCGGCTTGAGCGGCAGGGAGCGGGAAGCATTGACACGCGAAGCAAAAATCTGTCTGGACACTCTGTCGCGGCTTGAGCGTCCAAAAATCTGAACGATGTTTCCACTCAATCTTGCGAATGGTGGAGGCGGCGGGAGTTGAAATGAGCCAATGTTTTCAATGGTTTTGCGCGTTAATGCAAAATCCTGCGTCGTCATTTACGATTGTGCGCTTCTCAATTTTATCTCTTTTCTGACTGCGACGCACAATAACGCACTAAAATGTAGTTTTGTTTTCCTGTTGCTTCCCGTTACGGAGGTGGAGGCGGGGGGTAGCTCGCGGCCAGCAGTGCGAGTTCTCCCGATGGATTCGCCTGCGCAAAATTTTTAGCAAAAGGCTGTTTGGTAGATCATTCGAGTTCCAGTTTGAAACCCATAATGGAACCCCTCAAAAAAATCAGGATCTGGCCGATTCATCCTGAATATTTTCTTCAGTCTTCGCTGCAGCTCGAAGCACCGATAATTTGGCGAGGTCTCCGAACCACGAGATGGCCCCGCAACGTGTGCACATCCGCGCGGTTGTTTGAATGAAGCTGTCCTTGAGGGTCCAAAACTTGGTTTTCGTCGGGACGAAATAAACGAGTCCTGTGCCACGCACCTTGCCTTCGACCAGGACGTCATGGTGGCAAACCGGGCAAACTTCCCGCGTTTTGTCCACGTCTTTTGCGCTGTGGAAAACCTGCATGACCGAATCCAAGTCTTCCTGCCAGAAACGCGTTGAGTCGCCGACCTTGCGGTAGGTGATCTTGCCATCGCGCATCCATCGATACAGCGTGGGTTCTCCAACATCCAAATATTCAGCCCCTTCGCGGATTGAATACCATTTGGCCTGCTTTGCGTTTTCAGTTTTTTCCATGGGATCAAATCAGTTCACTTTTGGTTAATTTACTCCATTTACTATCGTATGCAATTATTTTATTGACAATAGTTGAATATGATAGTATATGACAGTGTATGATAATCAAGAACTCCAGAAACTCATACCACATCGGAGGTTGTCATGAACACACCAAATCAGCCTGATTCGGCCCAAAACCAAAGCTCAAAGGATTCCCAAGCCAGGGCAAAACGCACTCGAAACCCAGTCATCAAAGCCGTTGCCGGCCTGTTGGTGGCCGCTGTTCTCTCCATTGCCGGTTACTCCATTTATGTGGCCGCGCATGAACCCGATCCGCAGGAAACGATCATTTTGGGTCAGACCAAAATCGCGTCCGGGACCTCAGCGGCGTTTCGCATACTCGTTCGTAACCGTGTCTCAAATAAACCCGTTGCGGGGGCAACGGTCGAGTTGAGTTTGTTAAGCAAGACTGCCGGGACAATCAAGCTCGGCGTGTTTCACACTGACGCATCCGGCAGCATCACCGATTCGATTTCCATTCCCGACGTCACACCCGGTGAATACCAGTTGGTTGTGGATTCCGCGTCGGCGCTCGGTCGGGATAACATTGTCAAAAAAGTCGAGGTTGAACATCCGGCGCGCGTTCTCCTTTCTTCGGACAAGCCGATATATCAGCCGGGCCAGACGATTCATCTCCGCAGCCTGATCATCAATGAACGAACCCAAAAGCCGTTCGCCAACGAGCCGGTGACTTTTGAAGTCAGCGATCCAAGGGGCAACAAGGTTTTTAAGGAAACCCACAAGGCATCGGCTTACGGGATTGCGTCCGCTGATTTCGCTCTGGCCGATGAGTTGAATCTTGGACGCTATGAGATTCGTGCGATTGCCGGCCCGACCACCGCCGAGCGCACCGTTGAGATCAAACGCTACGTCCTTCCGAAATTCAAAATCCAGATCACCACCGACAAGCCGTATTACCTGCCAGGCCAGACCGTGTCGGGTTCGGTCCAGGCGGCTTACTTCTTTGGCAAGCCCGTCGGCGACGGGAATGTGAAAATGACCGTTGCCACCTTCGAAGAAAAGCCCGTGGTCATCAAGGAACTCCAGGGACGAACGGATGCGGGCGGCAGGTATTCATTCCAGTTTGTGCTTCCTGATTTCTTTACAGGAATGCCGCAAAAGGATGAACAGGCATTTTTGGATTTGATTGCGGATGTGAGTGACCCAGCGCTGCATCTCGAAGAAAAAACCTTGTCGCTGTCCGTGGCCCAGAACGAG
>JBEKRA010000036.1:0-10981 GCA_049519195.1 Verrucomicrobiota bacterium | reverse complement strand
GTTACCCTCGCCCGACCACAAGGCCACCACGCCCGACGGCAAATATCCGCGCTTGTATTTCGAGTAACCAAACCAGATGACGACAACCAGTCCGGCGAGAAGAACCATCGCGGCAGCGATGACCAGAACGTTCCGCAACAAGCGCGACTTCGCCGGAACCGGCGGTTGGACAACGGGCGTGCCGGAACGCGGAGTTTGCGGCACGATGATGGCCTGTTGGCAAGCCGGACAATTGATTTGCGTTCCCGCATAACCGGTGTCGCACTGGATATTCTGACCGCAGAACGGGCAGGGAAACTTGAATTCAGCCATAATTATATTGGCCACCGAACGCGCTGGTTTCAGATATGACACGCGGCCCGGCGGTTCGTTGGATATTTTCTTGGAGATTGTATGCGCTACGATTCAGCCGCCATCACTTCAAATTCGCCGGATTCAGCGGCTTCAAATCCTTCGTCAAAAAGATTCCGTCTTTGCGGATCAATTCTCCGTCGAACCACACCTCGCCGCCGCCCCATTCCTTGCGCTGGATCAGCACCATGTCCCAATGCACCGCCGAGCGGTTGCCGTTGTCGCATTCCTCGTATGCCTGGCCCGGCGTGAAATGCAGCGACCCGGCGATTTTCTCGTCGAACAAAATGTCGCACATCGGATTCAGGATGAACGGATTGAAGCCGAGCGAAAATTCGCCGACATAGCGCGCCCCCGCGTCCGTGTCCAGAATTTCATTCAGCCGCTTTGAGTTGTTCGCCGTCGCTTTGACAACCTTGCCGTCCTTGAATTCCAGCCGCACGTTTTCGAATTTCGTCCCGGCATAAATCGTCGGCGTGTTGAACTGGATCACGCCGTTCACGGAATTTTTCACCGGGCAGGAAAAAACCTCGCCGTCGGGGATATTGAGGTCCCCCTTGCACATTTTCGCGCCGATGCCCTTGATGCTGAACGTCAAATCCGTTCCCGGCGCCTTGATGTGAACTTTGTCGGCGCGCTTCATCCGGCGCTCCAGCGGAACCATCGCGCGCGCCATCTTCGCGTAATCCATCGTGCAAACGTCGAAATACAAATCCTCGAACGCCTCGGTGCTCATGCCCGCCGCCTGCGCCATGCTCGGCGTGGGCCAGCGCAGCACGCACCAGCGCGTATTTTTCACGCGATAATCCTGCACCGGCCGGATGACGCGCGAATAAAGCTGCATCCGGTCGCTCGGCACGTCGGAATTTTCGCTGATGTTGGCGCTGCCGCGGATGGCGATGTAAGCCTGCACCTTTTTCATGCGGAACATCTCGATGTCGCGGACGAGCGTGGCCTGCTTGTCGTTCATCTCCAGCAACAGCTCGCGGGAAACGCGCGTGTGACGAACCTCAACCAGCGGCGTGCCGCCGGCGGCGCGGACGGCGCGGATGAGGGCGATGGAAAACTCGTCCGGCACGTCAATCATGTCGAGCAACGCGCGGTCGCCCTTTTTGATTCGGGTGGAATAATTGACGAGCAGCTTCGCCAGCTTGGTGTAACGCGGATCGGTCATAAATCGGCCAACAGGTTAATTTGGAATTTCAAAATGTCGAGTCGGTTTGACTTTAACGCAAAGGCGCAAAGATGCGGAGACGCGAGGAAATCGCTTGTCGTCTTGGAGTGCGGCGGCAAGCGGAGCGCGACGCCGCTTTCAGACCGGGAGTTGCAAAAGCGGTGTCAGCCCCGTTCCCCGCCAGCCACCGCAGTCCAAGACGCTGGCGCGCCGTTTGGAATCGGCTGAAAATACGCGAATCTTGTTATGCGCAAACTATTTATCGTTTTTCGATAAAAAAGACTTGACTAACGGAATTGATCGGTATATTCTTGCGCCATGAACGTGAATGAACATATCCCACTTGTTGTGTTTTTATGTGTGTTTTTTGGGCTAATGATTTTGAGAAGAATACGATCCGAACCTTCAACAAGCACGAAAGACGCCCTCGCCAACAGCAAGGTGAAATCTCCCAATCTTCGTTTAAAACAAATTCAGGAATACGGCTACCAATTAAGCGTTGCGTCTCTTGCAGCCACGGTTTTTGGAACGGTTGGCACTTTGTTGTTAATCTTTACCCTCATTTGTAACGGCACAATCTTCAATCTGTCTCAACATCGATTGCTTGGAGATTTTGGCGTCATCGTGCTCGTATTAACCTTCACTTTGGTGGCATGGTTTTGCCATAAACTCTTTCAGCAGTATGCGCGTGGCAATTTGTTCACCGCAGAAGTCGTCCATCACATTTGCCAAATCGGACGCTTTTATATTTTTGCAATCGTTGAAAAATATTTTATAGATCGTCTTTGGGAAACGCAGCATCTTCAGCCCTTGACTGGTATTCCGATGTTTCCATTGTTCGCGGGTGCCTTGATCTTTTTCATCGCCTGGATCATGGACGAAGGCCGGAAGATTCAGGAGGAACAGGAATTGACCGTTTAACCAAACCGACTTCTCAAATTTATGAATGCGACTGACGCTCTTCCTAAAGCGAGTTTCCGGCTGAACCGCATCAGAATCATTAGCCGAACCCTCAAGGTTTTACTCGTGTTGTATTTGCTTGGCGCGGCGTGGTTCGATCTGCCTTGGGAGGCCTTTCTTAGATGGCTGCCACATGGAACTTTTGCTTCCTTCTCAGACAGCCCATGGCTCACCTTTGCGGAATTCGGATTGATGACCGGTTTGGTGTTGGCGCTGGCCATCACCTGCTGGCAATTGTTAGGCCTGTATCAGACTGGAATCCTTTTCGGGGGTAGAAATGTTCAATTGCTGGGGCGAATCGGGTGCCTAGCGCTTGCGTTTGGTTTGGTCATGGCCTTGGTTCCGGCAATAAATTTGGAATGGCGTGAATGGTGGGAGACATGCTCTTACGCCGTATTCTGGAAGTTTTTCCTTGTTGTGCTTCTGGGACTAATCAAATCGCCGTGGATCATTGGCGGAGTCATGGTGATCACTATTACTCGCATCATGGACGAAGGCCGGAAGATTCAGGAGGAACAGGAATTGACGGTATGATCACTGTAATGAAACATCGAACATTCAACATTCAACGCTCAACTTCCAATTGGGCGGGCGCGCGTCGTCGTTGGATGTTCGATGTTGAATGTTGGTTGTTGAATGTTTCCCCCTTTTAATCATGCCAATCATCGTCAATCTGGATGTGGTTCTCGCGCAGCGCAAAATGCGGCTGAACGATCTGGCCGCCGCCGTGGACATCACGCCGCAAAACCTGTCCATCCTCAAAACCGGCAAGGCCCGGGCCATCCGTTTCTCCACGCTCGAAGCCATTTGCGAAACGCTCGAATGCCAGCCCGGCGAAATTCTGGAGTTCCGCCCCGAACCCGCCAAAAAGAAATAGTTTTAACCGCGGGTGGAAACGGATAAACGCGGATTTGTTTCCGTCATTCCGTGTCCATCCGTGGCGGTTTGTTTGCTTCAAGCCTCCGCGCGAAAATCAGGCGGGCAGCAAGTGAGTCGTTGCAACTTGTTCCGGCGCGCGGATATAATAAACTCGTGTCCATGAAGTTCAATTCCGCCGTGTTCGCCGCGCTGGTTGCGGTTCTGTTTCCCGCGTTCGCGGGGCGCGCGCAGACAACGGCGTTCACTTACCAGGGCCAGTTGAGCAGCAGCAACGCCCCCGCCAGCGGCCTTTACGATTTCCGGTTCCGGTTGTTTGACGTGAACAGCAACGTCGTAGCCGGGCCGCTCACGAATTCGCCCGCGGGCGTCACAAACGGAGTTTTCATCGTGACGCTGAATTTTGGCGGCGCCGTTTTTAGCGGCAGCGACCGCTGGCTGGAAATCGCCGTCCGCAGTTGCGGTGACACGAACGCCTACACCGCGCTCTCGCCGCGGCAGCAAATCACCTCGGTGCCTTACGCGATTCGTGCCATCTATGCGGCCAACGCCTCGAACGCGGTCGCTTTGACCGCGCCGCTGCAAGGCACGAACATCATCGGCACGATCCGCGCCACGAATTTGCCGCCGAACGTGGCGTTCCTGAACAGCAACCAGGTTTTCACGGCCTCGGATGCCTTTAACGGCGTGGTGACGGCGAATAATTCCGCCAACGCTTTTTCCGGCGCGTTCACGGGCAACGGCGGCGGATTGACGAATGTGCCGGCGACCAGCCTCGCCGGCACGCTGCCGGACGCGCAGTTGTCCGCCAACGTGGCGCTGCAAAGCAATCCAAACTTGAGTTTTGCCGGCGCCGTTTCCGCAACCAATTTCACCGGCGCCGGCCACGGGTTGACGAATGTGCCAGGCGCATTCTTCTGGGTGACGGTTGCGGGAACTAGTTCTCAAATCTACCCAAACGTCGGTTACATCGCCACCAACAACACCGCGCCGGTGATATTGACCCTGCCTTCGTCGCCCGGCGTCGGCGACGTGTATAAAGTCGCCGGCGTGGGCGCGGGTGGATGGATCATCGCGCAGAACGCCAATCAAATGGTCGCCGCCGGAAATCTTTCCGACGCTGTTGGCCAAAGCTGGAAGACGAATAGCCCGGTCGCCAACTGGTCGGCAATTGCGTCGTCGGCTGACGGAACCAAACTCGCGGCAACGGTATATGGCGACTACATTTACACCTCCGCCAATTCAGGCGCGACATGGACAAAACAAAACGGAAACAACAATGCCAGCGGCTATTGGTCCTCAATCGCATCTTCCGCCGACGGAACCAAGCTGGTGGCGACAGTGGGTTATACCATTCACAATACCAGCCCGGTTGGTTACATTTACACGTCCACGGATTCGGGCGCGACGTGGTCGCCGCGATTTGGCAGCGCACGGTGGTCTTCCTCGGCGTCTTCCGCCGACGGAACCAAACTGGTGGCGGCGATTCATGACAGCAGCAATGGCTATATTTACACTTCAACGGATTCCGGCGCGACGTGGTCGCCGCGATCGGTCGTCGCGCAATGGTCTTCCGTGGCGTCTTCAGTGGATGGAACCAAGCTGGCGGCGGCGGTTGACGGCGGCTACATTTATACTTCCACCAATTCCGGCGTGAATTGGACGCAGCAAACCGGCAGCAGCGGCCAGGCATGGTCGGCGCTGGCTTCGTCGTCGGACGGCGCGCGATTGGTCGCTACGACAACCGGCGGCGCGGTTTATGTTTCCATGGATTCGGGCGTCACTTGGATTGCGCAGAATTCGCCCAATGCCGGTCAACTGACATCTATTGCTTCCTCGTCTGACGGCGCGCGATTGGCGACAACGAAAGGCGGCGGCTCGGCGGGAAACATTTTTGGTTCGTCCAATTCCGGCGCGACATGGACGCAACTGGCAGGCGCGCCGTCTCTTCCGTGGTCGGCCATCGTCTCATCCGCCGATGGCAGTCTGCTTGCGGCGGCGGCTTATGGCGGCAACATTTATTTATCGTCTCAAAGCAGCACGACGACGGGCGCGGCGGGTTATTTGATCGGCTCGCAGCACAGCGCCATCGAATTGATTTACGTCGGCAATAATTTGTTCCTGCCGTTGAATCATGAAGGAACCATTCGCGCATATTAAAAAACGGGGACGAATCGTGATTTGGCATCCTCTGCGGTTTTTTATCCGCGGTTGAAACCACCTTGCTCCGGCTCAAAGGACGCCATTGCAGACTTGCTTCGCGCTCACCCGCGTCAAATCCTCCGCCGCCCAATCGGGCTTGTGTTTCTGCAATTCCTCCAATGTCGCTCCGCCGGTCGCCACAGCCAGGACCTTCGCGCCGATGAATTGTCCGCACCGGATGTCGTGCGGTGTGTCGCCGACCACCAGAATTTCCCCGCCATTTAGATTTCCGCCAAGCACGCGCCGTCCGCGTTCAAACGCAGCAACGGCGATGTGGTTGCGGTCTTCGTGGTCATCGGCAAACCCGCCGGTCTCAAAAAACTCCCACAGCGCGTGGCGCCGCAGCTTGATTTCCGCGCCAAGGCGGATGTTGCCGGTGAGCAGGCCGAGACACGGCGGATTCGGGAGCGCGCGCAAATCGCGGATGAATTCCGTCACGCCGCGGCAGATTTCGCCGTTGGTGTTTGCGATAAGGTGATCGAGCCAGAAAGCGTAGTGCTCAAAAAATATCCGGAAATTTTCCGGCGTCGCCGGGATGCCATGAATGCCGAACAGTTCGCGAACGAGGCTGACGTCGGTGCGGCCGCCGAAATTGACCTTTTTGACGCCGTCGTGGGCGTCGAACGCCGCCGCGAACGTCCGGGCAAAGGCGTTTTTGCCCGCGCCGCCGGTGTGGACCAGCGTCCCGTCAACGTCAAACAAAACGAGTCGAACCATGCGCGGAGAAATTAAACGGAAATGCGCCCGACAGCAACGCGCTTTCCGCCGGTGAACAATTTTTTGCCGGCCAAAGTCCGGTCAAGCGGCGTAAATCCGGTCAATCCGGAGCTGGTCTGGATGCCGTGATGGCGCTCAACCGGAACGATGCAGTCACCGCCGCGCGCAGCTGCGACGCCCTCGTCGCGCGAAAAACCGGCCATGCCGTTTGGTTTGCGCGGTGGTTCCGGCGACGAGGCGTCGCCGGCACGCTCTGCGACGGGGGCGTCGCAGCTACGCGCCTTGCGGTTCAGCCTCTCAACCGCATCGTTCCGGCTCATGGCACGCGATAAATACGGAAGAATTTTGCGGAGTCCGTTAGATTAGTGGTGAAGTTGAAGATGTTGGTCATGGCCGCAATGTTCGTGGCAAACTGCGTCCATGTGGCGAGGTTTGAGGAGGCCTCGATGTTGAATACGCGGTTGTTCTGCGATTCCCATTTCAGCGTGACGGCATGGTTCGTCACGCCGAGGGACAGCAGCTTGAAGGGCGTGTCGAACGGATTTTTGAAAACCATCAGCACCGGCAGGTGGTCGGAGGCGGTTTTGTCGTCGTTGCTGAACAGGTTCAGCGGAAAGTTGGTCAGCAAATCGGTGCGAAAAACTTCGCTACCCGCGATGTTGGAAAAAAGCAATCCGCACGGCAGGATGTAATCGAAGCGCGTGTCGAGCGTGCCTTGAATGGATTCGGTCAAATCGGCGTGCGTGATGGGATTGACCGGAATGGTCATCTGCAATCCGGCCGGCGGGCTGGTCAGGCGCTGGATTGGCTGGCCGCTGACATAATCCGTGTCGGGAAAAAATGCGTCCTCGTTCATGTCGCCGGCCAGGACATACGGGTGCGTCGCGTTCGTCCCGGCCAGATAAACGGTCGCAAAATAATTTGAAATGGCGGATGCTTCGGCGGCGCGCTTGTCGGCGTCGCTCTGCGGATTGCCGCTGCCGGTGGACTTCAAATGCGCCACAAAGACGTGCAGCGGCAGCGGCCAGTTTGGCGTGGCGATTTGCGCCTCAAACAAATCGCGGGTGAAATTGTCCGCGTTCTGGCTCGAACTGTTGGTGTAACCGAACGGATTCAAATTGGCCGTGTGCAAATGGCTTGCCGAGCGCGTGATGGGAAACCGGCTGGCGATGACGCTTTGAATGTAGGTGTCGCCAAACGAATTCGTCGCCAGAAAATATCCCGGCAAAAACGCCTTCATCCAATCGGGCATCAGCGCGACGCCGTTGGTCGTGGGAATTTCGTTGAACGTGATGATGTCGGGATTCAAATACTTCAGCTCGCGCCCGATGGCCCGCGCCTGCGCGGTGTTGGTGCTCCAGTCGGCCACGCCGTTGCCCGCGACGTTGTATTGCAAAATCCGGATCCCGCCGTTCGTGGCGTCAAACGAAACTGGCGTGACAATGAGCGCGGCGGAACTGCTGTTCGTCGCGCCGGCGGAATTGGTCACAATGACCGAATAACTTCCCGTTTGATTGGTCGTCAAATTGTTCAATGCCAGTGTCGAACCGGTCTGGCCAGCCAGATTTGCATTGTTGAATTGCCACTGAAAATTCGGCGCGGGGCTTCCCGTCGCGTCCGCCGAAAAAATCGCGAAGCCGCCTTCGCCCGCAGCCTGGCTTCGCGGTTGCAACGTGATGACCGGCGGCGAGCCGCTGGCGGCTTGAAAACTGATTGTCAAATCGTCAACGGCGATGCCCGCGTCATTGCCTGAATCGTTGGCGTCGCGCCAGCGGAGAAAAATTTCCTGCCCCGGCTGGACGACCGCTCCGGTCAAAACAATGTTCGTGAAAACCCGCCGGTTGGCGGCGGCGTTGCCGTCCAGCGCCATTCCGCTGCCTCCCGCGTTCACAATCGGCGAATTGAAATCCAGCGCGCTGAAAGCCGTCCAGGTTTGTGAATTGGCCGCGTCGGCATTTGTGAGCGCGGCGCTGGCGATTTGACACGAAAACGCGAGCGCGTTGGTCACCGCGCCAGTGCCATTGGCGTTGCGCCACTGCTCGCCCGTGTAGGAAACAATGATGTTGGTTTGCACCGAACCAGTGTCGTTCGTGAACCGGACGCCGTAGGCGAAATTCCCCGGCGTGCCGGAAGCCACCGAACCCAACGCGCGCTCGGTCGAACCAGACGCGCCGAAACTGTAAATCGTCCCCGTCCCGCTTGACCCGGTGCCCGGCGTGTAGCCTGTGACGTTATTGGGAGCCACGCTTTTGGAAATATACCAGCCCGGCAAGGTGGAATTGTCCGTCCAGCCCGGACTGCCGCTGTCAGCCAGCAAATCAAAATTCTGCGAATACGTTCCGCCGCTCATCAAAACCTGCGCGGATACCAAACACGATGAACAAATCGCGGAAGCGGACAAAACGCCATTTCTCAAGAATCCTAAAAACGACACAGGGGGTTTCACGGCTTAAACATCAGTCATCACTCAACGCTTCTGATTGTAGTCATTTTGGGAATACTTTTGGCGAGCCAATTTTTCCGCGTGTTCCAGCAATTTTGCGTCCGGCGGGAGATCGTCCCACGCCGCGCCGTGTTCCAGCCGCGCGACTTCGGCCATCGCGTTTTCCCAACCAGTTCGCGCGAGCTTTGCCGGCGGCGGTTGCACGGAGCCTTGGATCAACAGTCCCAATTTGTTCCGCCGCTGCGCCGCGCCCGCGATTTTTTTGCCGCGCCAGAGCAGGTCGAACTTTTCATAACCGGCAAAACACTGGCCGGGGAAGGTCTTTTGGCAGCAGGGCGCGAGTTCCGTTTTCACCTTCAATTCCGCGAACGCCAGCCGCAGCCAGTCGTGGATGCGCCGGTAGCTTTCCTCCGCCTTCACGGAATGCCATTCGTGGCCGGGCGGGAAAACGGCGCTGTATGTCCAGTCCGCGTCGTGCGGCACGATGCCGCCGCCTGTCGGGCGCCGGATGAGCGGACGCAGGCGCGTGGCGCGCCCGACATCGGAAAATTTCTGGAAATATCCGAACGTGGCCGCCGGTTCCGTCCAGCCGTAGAAGCGCAGCACGGGTTTGCCGAGGCGCGACACGGCCTCCAGCAGCGCCTCGTCCAGCGCCATGTTGAACGCGGCGTCGCATTTGCCGGAATTCAAAATAAAAAAACATTCAACATTCAACATTGAACGCCCAACATCCAACGGTGCCGCGCCATCCCGACACTTGGGCGTTGAATGTTGAATGTTGGATGTTGAATGTTTTTTCATCATTTCTTTACCCCGATTCGCGGACACCATTTCAACACTTCGCAATTCGCGCAATCCGGCTTGCGCGCAGAACAGCGGCGGCGTCCGTGCCATATGAGCAAGTGGCTGAACAATGCCCATTGCTTTCGCGGCGCCAGCGCCATCAAGTCTTTCTCGATTTTTTCCGGCGTCTGCCGGCTCGTCAGCCCCAACCGCCGCGAGAGCCGCGTGACGTGCGTGTCCACCACAACGCCGGCGTTGATGCCAAAGGCGTTGCCCAAAACCACGTTTGCAGTCTTGCGCCCGACGCCGGCCAGCGCGTGCAATTCGTCCATCGTGCGTGGCACCTCGCCACCGTGCTGCTCCACAAGTTTGCGGCAGCAGTTTTGGATGTTCTTCGCCTTGTTGCGGAAAAAGCCGGTGGACTTGATGGCCTGCTCCAGTTCGGCGGCCGGCGCGTCCGCGAAATCCGAGGCCGAACGGTATTTCTTGAACAAATCAGGCGTGACGATGTTGACGCGCTTGTCGGTGCATTGCGCGGAAAGAATGGTGGCAATGAGCAGTTGCAGCGGGTCGGCGTGATTCAACTCGCAATGCGCTTCTGGATAAGTCCGATCCAGCGCGGCGAGGATTTTCTTCAGTCGCGCGGTCTTGACTGCGGTGGATTCACGGAACATCTCCGGAAAATCTAACCGCGAAGGCACAAGGGCACGAAGAAAAATTTCACATTTAATTTAGATTTCGAGTTAGAAATTCCAAAATGCGTTTTTCGTATTCGTCTTTGGCGAAGATATTCATATCAACGTGTGCAGCGCCATCCACCAGCCAGAATTGTTTCGGTTCGGCAGCAGCCGCGAACAAGTCCCTTGATTCTTGCACCAATGTATCGCGGTCTGCTGTCCCGGCGATGAACAACTTTGGGGCGGTTATATTGCCGACTTGTTTGATGGGACACAAATCGTCACAGCCAAATCCCAGCCGCGGTTTCAACTGCCATGTCAAAAATGGCGCTCCCAATTTCCCCACCCGGCCGAATCTGATTTCCAGCCGGTCGGTGATCGCTTGCTCAATTGTCGGATAAACCGATTCCAAAATCATGGCGTTGACTTGCAAGGGCGGATTCGCCAAAACAGCAGCCGCCCCGCCCATCGAAAACCCGTTGACGCAAACTTTCTCGCCGGGGAATTCCTGATGAACAAAATCCACGGCAGCAGCCGCGTCGCGGCTTTCCAAGTATCCGGCAGTGACATGCCTGCCAATGCTTTCGCCGTGCGCTTGAAAATCAAACAGCAGCACCGAATAGCCGGCATGAAAAAGAAACCTGGCGTGATCCAACAGTTGCCATCGGTTGGCGCGAATTCCGTGCATCAAAATTACGACGCCTTTTCCCGGTTGCCCGGCAAGAAGCCAGCCATGAACTGTCGCGCCGCTGGAACTCTGAAATTGAATTGCTTGAACTGGCAAATCAGCTGGCGGTT
>JBEKRA010000035.1:0-10983 GCA_049519195.1 Verrucomicrobiota bacterium | reverse complement strand
AGTGGCGGAGTAGTGCTTGATTAGCCTGATAAACACGATGTTTTTTTTTGGCATCATGGTGTCGAAGGGATGACCTGTTCGACGGATCCGCCAGCACATGTTTCGGTTCCGCTGCTCAAACCCGCTTGGAGTTCACAAGCAGCAACACGATCCCACCGACGAGCGCGATGGCTCCGACGACCGGCGGGATAAAATGGCTGACTGTGGTCTCAAAGTGCATTCCGAGGAATTCGATCGGCTTTCCCGGGGTTTTGAAGGTGATGCCCGAGTAGGCAAGCACCACAATGCCTAGAGTGACCAAGAGGACGGCGACTATGGTTTTTGTGTTCATATTGAATTTCCAATTTGATTTCCATGGTTAACGGTTTCTTAAACCGGTCGTTTGCGCCAGGAAGCGAGGTTCACTCGCATTCGTCACAATGGCTTTCGACCGGAGATGATCCTGACCAGGACCACCACAATGGCGATGACGAGGAGGACATGAATGAAGCCGTTCATCGTGGCGCCGGTCACCAGCCCCAGCAGCCACAAAATGATCAGCACCAGCGCGATCGTGTATAACATAAAATTTCTTCAGGTTGGTTTGCCGGCTGGCGTGCTTTCGCGCCAGCCTGCAATGTGTTGACGGTTTAGTTGGCCGCCACAGGCACGGCGATGGTCATGTTGTTGATCACGCTGGTCACGCCGTTGATGTCGGTGGCGAGCTTGGTGACGAGGCTCTTTTCAGCATCGTTTTTGGCAATGCCGCTCAAGGTGACAACGCCGTCGGTCGTCGTGACACCGGTATGCAAGGCGCTGGTCGAGCGGTGTGACATCAATGACGATTTGACTTGAGCCGTGATGGAGGCGTCGTCAATCTTCTCGCCGATGGTCGCGTCTGGCGTTGCCGGAGCCTTGGCAATCGTCATCTCGTTATTGACCGATTTGACATTGTCAATGTCCTTGGCGTATTCGGTGGTGAGTTCCTTTTGCGCCATGCTGCTTGCCACGCCCTGCAAGGTTACAACGCCGTCTTTCGTATAAACGCTTGTTCCGGTGCCGCTCACGTTGCGATGGAACAGAAGCGCGGTTTTCACTTTCGTGGTGATCCATGCGTCTGAATGTTCAGCGGGTTGTTCGCCGCTGACCAGCAGTTGATTGTTCACGCTCTTGACACCGGGCAGACCTTCCACGGTGTTTTCGGCCAGTGATTTGTGGGACGCCTCGGCGACCGTGCCGGTCAGGGTGACGACGCCGTCTTTGGAAACTGTCTTGATGGAATCGTCCTTGAGGTAGGTTTTGAACGTATAGGACTTCGCGGCGGATGATTCGATGCGGCTGTCCGTATCGGAGGCGCGCACCGGTGTGCTGGTGATTAACATTGTGCTCACAGCTGCCACGAGTGCGAGCGAGCAGGTTGATTTCATTTTCATTATGCTTTAACTTTCGGTTGATTGTTGTTGGTTTTTTAACACTTAAGACACACTGCCAGATGTGTTGATTCCTGGCTATGGGGTGTAACCCTACCTGGCATTTTGGGGAATTGCCCCGCGAAGACCGATCTGGCTTGAACCTCAATTGTCAGAATCCCTGGGCGAATGGAGTGCTTTCACCGGCTTCATTTCCGGCGTGGCGGGTTCAGACAGCGGATTGAGTGGCGGTGGGTTTGTTTTGTTAACATATTTGCGCAGGAGCCAGTGCCGTTGCATGGCCTCCACCAGCCGTTCCACTTCGCGCATCGAAGCCTGCGTTTGCCTGACCAATCCGGGAAGATCCCTGGCCTCTTTGCCAACGGTGTCGCTGATCGCCGGCAGATTGGCGCTGGCCTGCTGAAGGTTGTTCAATGTGACCTGAAGTTCGTCCACCGAGTGGTTTGCTTTGACGAGCAGCGTTTTCAACTCGTCCGCCGTTGTGGGATCGGTCAGTAATTTCCCCACCGTGCCATTGCCCGCCTGAACGTCGGCGGTAATGCTGTCCACGCGCCCGACCAGTTGGTCCAATCGTTTCTGCGTGGTCATCAGGTTTGTGCCGAGCGCAGTCCACGTATCCAGGCCGCCGTTGACTTTCTTCAATACGACCATTGCCTCACTGCGGACTTCCTCAACTGCCGTTTCCAGCGCGCTTTGAAACTGCTCATTGCAGACGATGGAGGCATTGTTTTCCGGCAACGGCTTGCCCTCGCCACGGGTGATTTCAAAAAATGAATCGCCAGCCACGCCGAATTTCTTTTTTATGACCGCCGACGAATCCGCACGCACGAACCGGAAGAAGTCGCGGCGGATGTTTGCCTCGGCTTCCATGCGGCCAGTCGTGTCCACAACGACATCGGAAACCGACCCCACGAGCGTGCCCAGGAAATACACCTCCGAGCCTTGCCGGATTCCCGCCGCTCCGGCCTCGGGCAAACCGATCCGCAGCGCGACGCGGCTTTTGAACCAGCGCTGGCTGTGGCCCGTCCATACGAGGGCGGCGACCAGCGCCACGGCGACGAGGATGACGAGCGTGCCGGTAATTTCATTGACACGCCGGAATTTGAAGCGCTCTTCCATCAGTTGGCCTCGTTCATTGCTTCGCGACGGTTCAAGATGTGCGCGGTTGTGTTCATGGTTACAGGTAAGTCAGCAGCGATACCACGGCGGAGATGACAAACAGTCCGGCGACGGAGCGGGTGAGCGCCCGTTGCGTGGCGTGGGGAATTTCCGTGACCGAGCCGCCGCCGCCCAGCCCGCCGATGCAGCAGGACGCGCTGGCAAACAGCGCGGGCAGGATGCTTTTGGCCAGGATGTTGAACACGTCTTTGGGCTGAACCGCGCCCGACACGGTGTCCGCAAACAGAAGCAAATCACTACTGCCTTTCCCCATCCAGGCCGCGAACACGTAGCCGCTCGCGAAGGCGACGAGGATAAAAACAATTGTCAGGCAAAACGTGGAAACCACCATGCCCAGCACGCGCGGCACGACGAGATGCAGGAATGGATCGCCTCCCTGCGCTTCCAGCGCGCGGATCTCCCCGTTGATTTTGAGGACTCCCAGTTCGGTCGCCATCACGCTGCCGCTGCGGACTATCACGATGAGGTTGATCAGCACCGGGCCGAGTTCGCGCGCCACGACTGTCACCAGCAGCGGCCCGAGCAGTTGTGATTGTCCCGCTTCGCCAGTCCAAAAGGTAAGTTGCACCACCACCGAAATGCCGACGAACACCGCCACCGCACAAACAAACCAGAGCGGTTCCACGCCGATGGCCAGCACCTGCCGTGCAAACGCCTTTCGCACCGTGCGCAACCAGAAGCGCGGCCAGACCGCAACCGCAGTCGAATCCCCAAGGGCGAGCCAAGGCACCGTGCCCACCCAGTAGCGCGGCCAGACCGCAACGCAAAACACCGTCCCAATCACCGCCGCGGCATGTCGCAACTCATCCCATTGCGCCCAAACCCACCCGCCCAACCTGCCCGCCACTCGCATGGAGGGAGGCCCAAATACATCCGGTGCCTTGGTTGAATTGGCGGACATGGCGCGCTTCTCACTTCATAAATACATGACTAGCGCAAGGAATGATCTCCGTCCAAAGTCGCGACGATCACCAGGAGGAATTGAGGCGAACCCGCCATCCGGCAGGAAATCATCATCAACGCCAGTCAAAGTATAAATCATAAATTTGTAATGGCGGCCAGGTGGCGGCGCATTTTGTTTTTCATAATGTGATTTTCGTTGCTGGTTGATTCAGTTTGCGGTTACGACCGCTTATTTGACGAAGCTACGCCGCCGCGTGGTTTTTCTCTATGGGGTGAAACCCTACCGTGGTTCAGACCACAAATCTGGATCGCGCGCTTGAAAAACAGTCTGGAGTTCCAACATCGCCTTGCCACCGCTTCTTCAGCCGGACAAGCTCAAACAAGCCGGTCGCCGGTCGTAGAGATGGATTTCGGGCCGGGGTTAACCTTGCGGCGCGGAAAGTTGTTCGAGGCTTGCGCCTTCACGCTGCAGGATGGTTGCTTCGACGCGGGGCACATACATTTGCGTTTCAGCAGGCAGATGTCCGGCTATGGCGTCGTAACTGCCCGTTTTATGGCGATCCAAAAGTTTCTGCACCGTGCCTTCACCGGCGTTGTAAGCGGCCAGCGCGAGCCGCCAGTCCTTGAAGCGGTCGTGAAGATATTTCAGATACCTGGCGGAGGCGGTCGCGCTCGGTTCCGGCTGATAACGCTGGTCGCGCGGCCACAGGGAAAGGCCGAACCGTCTGGCCGTGGCCGGCATCAATTGAAACAATCCCGCCGCTCCCGCCGGACTCAAGGCGCGCCGGTCAAATCCAGATTCCACTTCCGCCATCCAGACCAGTTCCGGCGGAATCTTTTGCGCAATAAAAACCGGCTTCAACTCCGGCACGTATTCGTTTGCCAGGGCCGGCCAGGGAACGGCGGAAACTTTTTTCACCCAAAGCTCGCGTTCCTTTTGCGGCGGGGGATTTGGAACCGGCTGTGGCGGCTGGTTGGTTTCAACTGCCGGGGGCGGGATCGTGAGCCGGATTTCATCCGCGACGTCGAGGTAATCCATCCGGGCCTTGAGCCACGCGGCGTAGGGCTGGGTTTCCTCGCGACTTTCCAGCAACGGCAGGACGGTGCGCGCCGTTTGCCGCAACGCCGCCATGTCCACCACGTAGTCGCCTTGAAAACGCTGCTGCGCGTCGCGGAAAAACTGCCGCACCACGCGGTCGTTCACGTCGGGAAGCGCGTTGAGAACATTCGTGTCGAGATTTTCCTGCGCCCATTGTTGCGCGCCTTGAACCAGTTCCGGCATTGTGACCGTGTCTTCATCCGCCCACGCAACCAGCGGGCCCGCCAGCAACAACACGAACAGACAGCATGCTTTCATGCCTTGCTTCCTTAACCGTAACGATGCAGTTGCCGGAGCTGGTAGCTGCAACGCCCCCGTTGCAGAATGTGTGTGCGACGCCCTCGTCGCGTGATAAACAAAGCTCACCATTTGGTTTGGCCGATGGTTTCGGCGACGAGGCGCCGCCGGCACCCTCTGCGACGTGGGCGTCGCAGCTATGCGCACCGACGCTTCACTTTTCAACTGCATGGTTTCGGCTTAAAATTTTTCTGAAGGCATGGCGACAGTGTGATTCAGAACCGGGCCTTCATCTTGTCATAGATTTGTTGTGCTTCGGTCCGGTTTGCCGCGCTGTCGAACGTGCCCACGGTGATCTGAATCTCGGTGACGCTGTCGGTTTTCCGGGTCGTTTGAATTGTCACGGATTGATCCTGCGCGTTACGCGCCTCCAGTTTGCCGGATGCTCCATCCTTCGTGGATGCGGTCACAGGCATCTGCAGCTCCTTCAATGCTGCGTTGGCCGCGCTCCATGCTTTATCCAAAGACACAGCATAGGTCACATGCAACGTATTGTTGACATATTCCACAGTGCCGTAGGCAGCACCCCCCGCCACGGCACCCACGAGCAACAACGCACACCCCTGAATCAATGGCATCGTTGCGAGCGCAGCGATCACGATGAGCGATAATTTGAATGATATGAACATTTTCATATTTGTTGTCTTTTGTTGGTTATTTTTGCCTGAAGGTAAGGCGCGAACCAGTGATGGCGCTATGGGGTGTAACCCTACCGTCGGTTCTGGATACCGGTCGTCATGGATATGCTTTCATCCGATTTGTCCGCCATGCCGCAACTGTCCTTATCCACAGGACAAAATCCTGCCGGGGATTGTTGACGGCGCTCTCCGGAAAACTGATCGTGCGGCGGAGATGATTTGAAAAAGAAATCGCCCCGTGCGCTGTGGCGGTGTCACGCGAACCGGAGTTTCAACCCTGTGCGGCAGATTTCATCTTTGCCGGGGAACCATTGACTTAATTGGCAACGCGGGTGGTCCTGCCATCTCACTCACCATCACGATTGTTTCGCAATGGCGCAGAGACCGGTTTGCCCAGGCGGGACTCCAACAGCTTCGTGACCATCTGGCGACATTCCTCCCGCCGCTGATCCAGTTTCCGGCGATAGACCATCCCGAGGCCCACAAAAGCCAGGAGGCTGATCAACGATCCCACGCCCAGCGCGCAAATAATGTCAATGATGAATTGCTGTGTATTGTAGGGAAAATTTTCCACCAAAACCTCTCCATAGCCAAAACCCGCCGCGGCAAGCGCAATCAAGATGACCATCAGCCACATCGCGCGTTGCACGCAGCACGCGTTGCGTTGAATTTGTATGATCCCTTCGTCCAGTTCCTGGCGCCCGGCGCTTTCGTCATAAAGAATGCACTGCCGCAGAAACATCGTATGTTTTTGGTGTTCGCTCATCATCATTGAAGCAGCGCTGTTCGCGCCGCTGCATTCCGCCAGCTTCTCCGCTGATTCACCTGGCTATTCTATGCCGCCGGATCACCCCTCGCAATGGGGTGTTCACCCCATACGGAATCTCACGGGTCACAGCCCCAGCACCCGGCACGTCTTGCGAAAGTGGTAGCCGTAGATGGAGAGGGCGACGGCCAGGGAAAAATGCGAGGGCCGGCGGAAGAAAGTCCAGATCAGCAGGCCCCAGTATTGGAAACGTTCGCGGCCAAAAATGCCGAGACGGACATTGGCCTGGAGGAACGCCATGAAATAGCGCCAGTTCAATGAGCCGGCGATTTTCGGCGGCGCATACTCTCGCAGGAAGGTGCGGATCCGCTGGTAATACGGTCCGGGCGCATAAATGTGTCCCATCAGGTTCCGGTAACCCTCGCGCAATGTCTCGCGGTTCATCTGCGGAATGAAGTTGGTTGTCCCGTCCAGGTTGTTGCCGGTGGTCCGGCCAATCAGCCGGCCCTGGGCGTTCAGCCGCTGGTGAAGCTTTGTGCCGGGGATGGCTTGCAGCAGGCCGACCATCGCCGTGACGATGCCGCTTTTCTGGATGAACTCGATCTGCCGCGCAAATGTCGCGGGCGTGTCGCTGTCGAACCCGACGATGAACCCGCCCTGCACCTCCAGACCAGCGCGCTGAATGCGCTTCACGTCAGCAACGAGGTCGCGCTTCTGGTTCTGGCGTTTGTTGCACTCGGCCAGGCCAGCGTCCTCCGGCGTCTCGATACCGACAAACACCTGGTTGAAACCCGCCTCGACCATCAGCCGCATCAACTCTTCATCGTCGGCCAGATTGATGGACGCCTCGGTATAAAACACCATGCCGCGCCGGCCCTGCCGCCAGCGGATCAACGCCGGCAGCAACTCCTCCTTGAGCGCGCGTTTGTTGCCGATGAAATTGTCGTCCACAAAAAAGACCGGCCCACGCCAGCCGTGCCGGCGGAGGCCGTCCAGCTCGGCGATCACCTGCGCCGTCGTCTTGGTGCGGGGCCGGTGCCCGAACATCGCGGTGATGTTGCAGAACTCGCAGTCAAACGGGCAGCCGCGCGAGAACTGCAGGCTCATCGAGCCGTAGCGCCGCATGTCCGCCAGCTCCCACAACGGCGCCGGCGTCTCGCGGAGGTCGGGGAATTCCGACGACGCATACACGCGCCGCGCCGCGCCGCGCGCGAAGTCGCTCAAAAACTCCGGCAGCGTCACCTCCGCCTCATTAAGCACGAAATAATCCACTTCGGGAAACTGTTCATGGCCCAGGGTGAACAGCGGCCCGCCCGCCACGATCGTCTTGCCCGCGGCGCGGCAACGCGCGACCAGTTCGCGCGCCGAGTCCTGTTGGGCGATCATCCCGCTGATGAACACGACCTCCGCCCAGGCCAGGTCTTTTTCGCGCAGCTTCCGCACGTTGACATCCACCAGGCGTTTCGCCCAATCCCCCGGCAGCATCGCGGCCACGGTCAACAGGCCGAGCGGCGGCAACGCGGCCTTCTTCCGGATGAATTTCAACGCGTGTTTGAAACTCCAGAACGTGTCCGGAAATTCCGGGTATAGCAGCAGGACCTTCATTCCTTTCCAACCTTGCCCCAAAACCGCCCGCGCGCCATCAGGTGTTCACCCCATATACAGAATGAAACAAATGTCCGATGTTTGTTCCGGATTCCCGGCGTGTCGTTGAGAAATCAGCATCCCGGAGAGTCCGCCGAAGTGGCATGACGACATGAAACAAAAAATAAACGTATTGTCGCAACGCTATGTGACGGCTTTGCGAAAACACCTACAGCAGGGGCCGCGCGCGAGTTTGCAGCCCGCGCTGGGATTGGGTCGCCGGGCGGTCACCCTTGGGGTGAAGACGCTGGAACTGGCCCGGATTCACGAGCGGGCGCTCGTCACCTTGGAAGCCGCCAGCGGCAAGGACGGGTTTGTCAAGCGGGCGGAGATTTTTTTTACCGAGGCCATCACCCCGATTGTGGAGACGCACCGCGCCGCGCGGCAGGGCAAGATTCAATTGCAACGGCTGAACGAGACGCTGGCCCGGCGCACGGCGGAGCTGGCCGCCACCCACCGCCTGTTGCAACGCGGCATCATCCGGCGCAAGACCGTGGAGGCCGCCCTCAAGAAAGGCGGCGAACACTATGCCAGGCTGTTGAAGGAATCCCTGCAACTACAGGAAGGTTTGCGGCAACTGACGCACCGGGTTCTGGTGGCGCAGGAGGATGAACGCAAAAAAATCAGCGGCGAACTTCAGAATGAAATTGGCCAGACCTTATTGGGCATCAATGTCCGGCTGCTCTCCTTGAAACAGGAGGCGCGAAACAACACCAGGGGTCTCAAGAAAGAAATCGCCAGCACACAGCGGCTGGTGGTAAAATCGGCCAATTCCGTGCGGCGGGTCGCCCGTGAATTTGGCAAGACATGAAAAGGAAATTTTCCAGACGCTATCAAGCCGGGCTACAGGCTTATCTAAAGCTGCGATCGGGGGCGCACCTGAAATCGGCGCGCGGCATGGGCCGACATGCGCTGGCCGCAGGACTGCAGACGCTGGACATCGCCAAGCTCCATGAGGCAATCCTGGTCAACCGGATTTTGCCCGGTCACCCGGCCGGCAAACGCGCCGCGCTCATCAGGCAGGCGGGAACATTTTTCACCGAGGCAATCACACCGATCGAGAAAATTCATCATGGCGCGCGGGATGCCGCCGTCGAATTGAATCAAATCGTCGAAATGCTTAGCCATCGCACTGTGGAACTGGCCGCCTCGAACCTGGTTCTGGAACAGGAAATCACCCAGCGCAAGGCGGTGGAGACGGCGCTGAAAAAAAGCGAGCACCATTACAGCCAGTTGTTGGAACAGTCAAATCGCCTGCAGGAGCAGTTGCGTCAATTGTCCCGCCAGATTCTTCTGGCCCAGGAGGAGGAACGCCGGGAAATCAGCCGCGAACTGCATGATGTCATCGCCCAGACCCTGACGGGCATCAACGTCCGGCTGGCGGCCTTGAAAAAGGAGGCGGCGGTCAATACCGAGGGACTCGACCGCAACATCGCGCGAACTCAACGGCTGGTGGAAAAATCGGTGGACATAGTGCATCGTTTTGCCCGTGAATTGCGCCCGGCGGTGCTGGACGATCTGGGCTTGATTCCCGCCCTGCATTCCTTTGTGAAAAGCTTTTCCAGGCGAACGCGCATCCACGTTCACTTGAAGGCCTTTTCGGAAGTGGAACGATTGGATCTCACCAAGCGAACGGTTCTTTTCCGGGTCGCGCAGGAGGCGCTGACCAATGTGGCCCGCCATGCGCAAGCCAGCCGGGTGGAGGTGAGCATCCAGAAGCTGCCGGACTCCGTTTGCATGAAAATAAAAGATGACGGCAAATCCTTCCAAGTGGAAAGTGTATTACATGGGAAGGGCAGCAAACGCCTCGGACTGCTCGGCATGAGGGAACGGCTGGAGATGATCGGCGGCCATCTTGATGTTGAGTCCGCGCCGGGCAAAGGCACCACCATCACGGCGCAAATTCCGACCGGCAAGGCGCGGGGGGGCGCTGATGGAGTCCGCTGAAACCAAGCCTTGAATTTTTATGAAACGAAACCTCTGCAAAACGCCTGATTTGAATGGAGCGCGGAGCATTGCTCCGCGTGAAATGCCCGCAAACTGCGCGGAGCAATGCTCCGCGCTCCGCAGGCTGGCAGGTTTTTCAGAGGTCTCGAAACAAATTTTACCCGCGTCAATGAAAGGATGCTCTTGAATGAAAAATAACGGTCACAAGTCCGCCTCCCCAACGACTCTTTTGCCCAAGTGTCCGACGGGCATCCAGGGTCTCGACGAAATCACGAATGGCGGACTGCCGCGCGGGCGGCCCACGCTGCTGTGCGGCGGCGCTGGTTGCGGCAAGACGCTGTTCGCCGCGGAATTCCTCGTGCGCGGCGCGGTGCAGTTCGACGAGCCGGGCGTATTCATGTCTTTCGAGGAGACGGACGCGGAGTTGAAGGCCAACGTCGCGTCGCTCGGATTTGACCTGGCGGGCCTGGTCCGGCGCAAAAAAATTGTGCTCGACCATGTGCACATCGAGCGCAGTGAAATCACGGAGACCGGCGAGTATGACCTGGAAGGGTTGTTCGTCCGGTTGAATCATGCGATTGATTCCATCGGCGCAAAACGCGTGGTGCTGGACACACTCGAAGCGCTGTTCGCCGGCATCCCCAACGAAGCCATCCTGCGCGCCGAATTGCGCCGGCTCTTCCGCTGGCTCAAGGAAAAAGGCGTGACCGCTGTCATCACCGCCGAGCGCGGGCGCGAACAACTGACGCGCCACGGGCTGGAGGAATACGTGTCCGACTGCGTTATCCTGCTCGACCACCGGGTCCATGACCAGATTGCCACGCGGCATCTGCGGGTGGTGAAATATCGCGGCGCGCTGCACGGCACCAACGAATTTCCGTTTCTCATCGGCGACGAGGGTCTAAGCGTGCTGCCCATCACGTCGCTGGGGCTGAACCACAAGGTGTCGAGCGGGCGGATTTCCACCGGCATCCTGCGGCTCGACGCGATGCTGGGCGGGCGGGGCTTTTTTCGCGGCAGCAGCATTCTGCTCACGGGCACGCCCGGCACCGGCAAGACCAGCGTCGCCGCCTGTTTTGCCCAGGCCGCCGCCCGGCGCGG
>JBEKRA010000034.1:0-11005 GCA_049519195.1 Verrucomicrobiota bacterium | reverse complement strand
CTTGCCCCAAGTCACCCGCGCGACCGAACGACACACCGCACACTCCGCCCAGCTTGCCGCTCCATTCCGGCAGCCGGGTTTCGTCAGTCCGCAGAATTGATTGGCGCGACCAAAGCGCCGTTGCCATTCTCCGTTGCTCTCCAAACCGCATCGCCGCTTTCGTCGTTATAGATTTCCAAACGTGCGCGCAAGGCGTGTTGCTGGCGGACAGATGGATACGCACGGCCACCTTTGGCGGTCTTTTGCGGGATTGATTATACCGATGTTGGCTGCGGATTTATCAATTAACGCCTTTTTCAAATCGGATGCATGATTGCATCATGAAAACGATAACGAATCTCAATCAACTGAATCATGAACATCATCTTACCGCGCGTTATTTGCGGGAAATGTGCCTGCTGTCGGCATGCTTGCTTCTGGCCTGGACAGGTGTCAAACAGGCGGCGAATTTTCATTCCGTGCAAAATCACGCCGCCATGAGCATCGTCGGGAAAAATGCGGCGTATGATCTGGCCCATGACGCGAATTACAGGGCGATGGTGCTGCTATACACGACACATAATGGAATGCGCGACTTTCCTTTCTGACTCTTCCATCATTAACTTCATTCCTGTGTCCCCATTCGTTAATAGTTTCTTGTTTCAAACTGACCCACTACCGAAAATTGCTTGCCCTTCACTTTCGCAAAGCCATAATATGCGCTTGATGTTTTTCGGCGTTTCAAGTTCTCGCCAGCATATTGCCAGTTGCCGCAAGGCGATTCTGGCCTGTGTGAGTCCATGCGATAATGGTGGGATGTAAATACGGGATGCAAGAGCGTTTTTTGCGGCCTTAAAAGCTTCAAAACACCGCGAATTCATTGGTTTTGGGTTGGTAGCTCAGTTGGTAGAGCAGTGCCCTTTTAAGGCATTGGTCCAGGGTTCGAGTCCCTGCCAACCCACCACATTGTCCTCGGTTTTTCCTTTCGCGCCGGACGGCAAACTGTTTTCATCGGGGCGTGACGCGGCTGAAATTTTGGGGCGTGCGCGGTTCCATCCCGACACCCGGTCCGGGCACCGTGCATTATGGCGGCAACACGTCCTGCGTGGAAGTGCGCAGCGGCGATGACATCATCATACTCGACGCCGGCACGGGTCTGCGCGCGCTGGGGAGCGCGTTGCTGGCGGAATTCAAAAACCGGCCGCTAAACCTCACCCTGCTGCTGACCCATACGCATTGGGATCACATCCAGGGGCTGCCGTTTTTCGCCCCGATCTACAATCCGCGCTGCCGGCTGCGGATTCTGTGCGCGCTCGGCGCGCGGGAAAGCATCATCACCGCGCTGACCGGCCAGATGCAGAGCACCTATTTCCCCGTGCCGTTTGCGGAGTTGCCCGGCAACATCGAAATCGAGGAGGTCAAGGACTTCAATTTCAACATCGGCCCGGTGCAGGTGCGCGCGCAGCGCTCCAACCATCCCGGCCTCTGCTTCGGCTACCGGCTGTTTTCGCCCGATTGCCTGATTGTTTTTTTCCCCGACTCCGAGCCGCGCACCGGCGGCGAAGACAGGGAGATGATTGATTTCATCCGCGACGCCGACGTGCTGATTCTCGATTCGCAATTCGATGCCGGTGAATACAAAACCCACACCGGCTGGGGCCACGGCTGTCTTGATGACGCGGTTGCGCTCGCGCTGGACGCCGGAGTCCGGCATCTCTGCCTGTTCCATCACGACCCCGATCACGACGACAAAAAAATTGACGGATTCGTGGAGCACGCGCGCCGGATTGTGGCAAAACGGAAATCAAAATTGAAAGTGGACGCCGCGCGCGAGGGGATGACGATTGAACTGCCCGAAAAATCCGGGCGCTGATTTTGCGGTCTTTGCCGGCGTGTGACCGTCAAAAAATATTGGACAGAAACTTAAATGCGAAATATACTATGAGAATCGTGAAACAAGAAAGGCTGCAAAACCGGTTGCCTGCTTGAATGTCAGGCCGCCTTGCATATATGCCCGGCAAACAGTTCAATCGAATGCCCAGACCAGGAGTTGACGAGTATGGTCGCATTCCATTGCACTATGCGGCGGCGGGCGGTCATTTCGAGGCATTCGTCCGGTTGCTGGAATCGGGTAATTCGATTGATGCTCAAGATGACAACGGTTGGACCGCCTTGCATTTCGCGGCGCAGGGCGGACATTCCAAGATTGTTGAGGAGTTGTTAAAGCGGGGCGCCAACCCCAGGCTCGCGACCTCGTGCGGCAACAACCCGCTTTGGGTTGGCTTGATGAACACCCGGGGCGATTTCACCATTGTCAATATGCTGCTGGCCGCCGGGGCTGATCCAGACCGCAAGAACGCGAATGGCCGGAGTCCGCGAGACATCGCGAGGACGATGGGCGTGAGTGGAAACATTGCACTTTGACGCGCTCCAATAGCAGGAAAAGCCGCATCCGACAGCAGCCACATTCTGGCAATTCGGTTCATTCCGTCAAAAAATCCCCGCCGGCTTTTCGCCATAATTGATGGCCATCGCGCCGCCGAGCAGGTTGATGACGCGGACGTTCGCCAGTTTCAAGTCGCGCATTTTTTCCGCGACGGCCAGTTGCGCCGGATAATGTTTCAGCGATTCCAAAATGTAGGCGTAAGCCGGCGCGTTGCCGCAAAACAGCCGGCCGATGAGCGGCACGGATATTTTCAGGTGCGTGAAATAAAGGCTGCGCCACAGCGCGTTCGGCGGCCTGCCGAAATCCAGCGCGATGAGCCGCGCGCCGGGCCGGGCCACGCGAAACATTTCTTCCAGCCCGCGCTCCCAGCTTGCCATGTTCCGCAGCCCGTAGCCGACGGTCACGATGTCGAAGGAGTTGCCGGAAAAGGGAATTTGCTGCGCGTCGCCCCGGATGAATTTCAAATTTGAAACTGGAGATTTCAAATGGCGCTGCCGTGTGGCGGCGACTTCGAGCATTTTTTCGCTGAAATCGAGTCCGGTGGTTTCCGCGCCGCGCCGGGCGAGGGCGAACGCGATGTCGCCGGTGCCGCAGCACAAATCCAGGGCGCGGGCGCCGGGAGCGGCGGCGGCGAGGGCGGCGGCGCGGCGTTTCCAGAGGCGATGCAGGCCGAAGCTCTGGAGGTCGTTGAGCAAATCGTAACGCCGCGCGATGGCGGCGAAGAGGTCGTTGACCTTCGCGGCGCGTGGTCCGCCGGGCGCGTAAAATACGTTGCTCACGCAAGAAATCTAGCACGGCGGACAACTTTGAATCAAAGCTCATAAATTTGATTTGCGCCGGCGGATGTTTTTGTTAGGCTGCTGTTTAGTTGCCGGTTCAAATGTGAACATAACGGTCAAAGGAATCAACCTATGAGCGCGGAACCTGATTCAACCAGCCAGAAGAAGATTCTGGTCATTGATGACAACGAGATCATCCTGAAAACGACTTCGATGAAGCTGCAAAGCGCCGGTTATCAGGTTCTCACCGCGCTGGACGGTTCGGAGGGCGTCGCGGCGGTGCGCAAGGAAAGGCCGGATTTGGTGCTGCTGGACATCACGTTTCCGCCGGACGTGAGCGGCATGTCGTGGGACGGTTTCCGTATCATGGACTGGCTGCACCGGGTGGATGAAACCCAAAACATCCCCATCATCATCATCAGCGGCGTGGTGGAGGAAAAGAACAGGCAGCGCGCCGCCGCCAGCGGCGCGGTGGCGTTTTTCCCGAAGCCGGTCAATTTTGATGAAATGATCAAGGTCATTCGCGCGACTTTGGGCGCGAACCAGAACCAGCAGCCGGTTCCCGCCTGATGAAAAAACAGTGTTGGCAAATCCGGAGTTGTTTCGTAATCTTTCCGTGGAAGCGAGTGTAGCTCAGCCTGGTAGAGCATCACGTTGCCAACGTGAGTGTCGAGGGTTCGAATCCCTTCGCTCGCTCCATCTCTTTCAACTTTCAAACCCTCCTTGGCGCAGAACCCGCTTGATTTTGTCCGTGCTTCGGTGATTATTCCGCCATGCCGCTGCCGAAACATCCCGTCACGCTGAATGTCGAACAGATCGGCGAATTGAACAAAAAACTCTCCGCCATGCGCCACGACATTAACAACAACCTGGCGATGTTGGTTGCCGCGACCGAGATCATCCACCGCAAGCCGGAGGTGGCCGAGCGGATGTGGGGCGGGCTGGCGGAAAAACCGATAAAAATCGCCGAGGCCATCACGCAATTCTCGCGCGAACTGGAAAAGACGCTGGGCATCACCCGGCCTTGACGCGGCACGAAGGATTTGCCCGCGGTGAAATGACCCGGCCGATCCCGGATAATTGGATTGGTGTCCCGTCAATCCATTCATCCAGCAATCCGGCAATCCTGTCGCATGCCGGCTTTTGGCTTTAGCCGCCGAAAAATGTCTGGCAGACTCGCGCGCGATGGAACGAACCGAAGCGGAGTTGATTGCCGCGGTGCTGAAAGGCGACAGCGCCAGTTTCGAGCCGTTGGTTCAAAAATACTCGCCGCGTGTCTTCGCAACCGCCCGCCGCTACGCGCGCCGCGAAAGCGAGGCCGAGGACATCGCGCAGGAAGTCTGGCTCAAGGCGTTCGACAAGCTCAAAAGCTTCCGCGGCGAGGCGCCGTTCGAGCACTGGCTGATGCGGATGACGGTGCGGACGTGCTACGATTTTTTGCGCGGCCACCAGCGCAACCGCGAGTCGTCGTTTTCGGATTTGAGCGAGCCGGAAAGCGACTGGCTGGAGCGGTTCGTGGCCGATCCGGGCAATGCCGCCGAGGACGCCGACGCCGCCAAACTGCTGGTGACCCGCGTGCTGGAGCGGCTTTCGCCCCAGGCGCGGATGGTCATCACGCTGCTGGAAATCGAGGACCGTCCGGTGAAGGAAATCGCCCGGCTCACCGGCTGGTCGGTGCCGCTGGTGAAGGTCCGCGCTTTCCGCGCGCGCGCCGAGATGCGGAAAATTGTTTCAAAAATGGCAACGGACAAGTATCTGTAACCCGACTCGGCATGGCCGCGTCTAAAAAATGGAGCGCGTATGAATCTTGATGAACTGCAAAAAAAGTTGATCGCCGCCGCCCGCTCGAACGTGCCGGGCGACCATGTGCCGTATGCCTTTGAGAAGCGCGTGACGGCGCTGCTCGCGTCGCGCGTCGCGCCGCGGAGCATGGATTTGTGGGTGCGCGGATTCTGGCGCGCAGCAGTGTCGTGCGTGGCGGTCGCGCTGCTGTGCGGCGCGTGGGCGGTTTTCACGCCGGCGATCAAGACGGGTTCCACCGACCTTTCGCAGGATTTTGAGAACACGCTGCTGGCCTCCATTGATCAGGGTGATCAAACTCCATGAACTCCTGGAAAGTCATTCTGGCCACGATTGTGATTTACGGCGCGGGCGTGATGACCGGCGGCCTGCTCGTCAATCACGCTGATTATTCGCCCGTTAAAAATCCGCACCGCCCGGACATGACGGCGGCTTCCGGTAATTCTATTTCAAAAACCAACAGCCAGGGCCAGCAGGCGCCCAGACAAGCGCGCCCGCCGGAAATCTTGAACAAACAATTCTTGCTCCGGCTCGATGAAGAGTTGCACCTTGCGCCGGAACAGCACGAGGCCATCCAAAAAATCATCACCGACAGCCAGAATTTGATGCACAAGACTATCCTGGACGCCCGTCTGGAAATCCGCGAGCAGCTTACGCCGCAACAGCGGAGCCAATTTGATGAGTTGGTGAAACATCCGCCGCGTCTCCGTGCCATGACCAACGCGCCACCGGTCTTCCCGCCCGGCAGATCTCCTGCCGCCGCCACCACGAACGCTCCAGGCGCTTGATTTTACTCCCCGCCCAACAGCACGCGAATTTCCTTGCGCAGTTGTTTGGTGACGGCATCCACCGACCGGTTGGCATCCACGACGGTGAAATCGTAGGTCTTTTGCAGGCGCCGGAACACGGCCTGCATCGCGGCCTGATATTTCACAAAGCTGTCAAACATGTCGCGCGACAGGCCGAGGTCCATGCCGCTTTCCCAGTAGTCGAGCGCCGCGCTTTTGGAGAGATTGCGCTGAACCAACTCCTCCGGTTCCAGGGAAAGATAAAACACCGCGTCCGGCTCCAGCGCGATGCCGTAAAGATTTTTCAGCCACGCCTCGTCCATGCCGCGCACCATGTCGCGCGCCATGAGCGTGTAGATGTAGCGGTCGGCCAGCACGATGAAACCCGCCTTGAGCGCCGGCAATATGATGTTTTCCAACTGGTCGGCGAAGTCCGTCGCATAGAACAAACTCAACGTCGTCCGGCTCAAAATGTTTCCCTCCTGCGCCTTTTCGAGTTCGGAGCTGACGAGCGTCGAGCGTTTCAGCCCCACCGGCACCGTCGCGTGGCCGCAGGTTTCCAGCCAGTCCACAAGCCGCGCGATTTGCGTGGAGCGGCCCGACCCGTCCGCGCCTTCCACCACGATCAGTTT
Organism: Verrucomicrobiota bacterium; assembly: GCA_049519195.1. GTDB lineage: Bacteria > Verrucomicrobiota > Verrucomicrobiia > Limisphaerales > UBA11358 > UBA11358. The sequence goes on along the minus strand of JBEKRA010000034.1, from coordinate 4,581 downwards.
GCCCGCGAGGTCTTCAAGTTTGACGTGCGGGATGCCATGGCCAAGGAACTTGCGGCATTTCTTCTCCGGTGCGGAATCAGTTTTCATGCGGCCATGTCCTCCTCGGTTTCTTCTTTTGCGGGCTCCGGCGGGAAGGCCGGCGGCAGCGGCAGCGGGCTGCGGCGCTTGAATTGTGACAGGTCAATCTTTTTTCCCACGAGCTGGCGCACGAACGCCTGCTGCTTTTCAACGTGCTGGTTGGCGTCAATGACCACAAAGTTGAATTCCCCGCTCATCGCCATGTATTGCTCCAATATGCGGCCTTGAAAAATGCGGAAGCTTTCATACGGATCGCTCGACAGCCGCAAATCCATGCCCGCCTCGAAAAACTTCAATTTCGGCCGGCCTTCGAGAATCCGGTTCAGCGAGACTTCCAGTTCCGTCTTGAAAAACATCGTGATGTCGGGTTTCGCGGCGAAACTGTAAATGCCGCGCACCCAGTCCGGCGGGCAGCCGCGCGTCACGTCGCGCGCGAACGCGGTGAACACATACCGGTCGCACAGCACAATGTAGCCCGCGCGCAGCAGCGGCAGCAGGTGCCGTTCGTAGCGGTCGGCAAAATCCGTCGCGTGGATGAGGCTGAAGGTCGTCGGCGTGAGCAGCTCGCGCTTCTTGCCCTTGCTCGTGGCGGACTTCACCAGCTCGGACGAGTTCCAACTGCTGAAATAGACCTTGATGCCCTCGGCTTCGAGCCAGCGCTTGAGCAGGTAAATCTGCGTGGACTTGCCGGAGCCGTCGAGACCCTCGACGGCGATGAGCCGCCCCGGAAAATTGAGTTCCGCAAATGTTTTCATAATCGCGCCCGCCAGCTTTTCAAATTCTACACAAGCCATTGCCGGTCACAAGCGCAAGTTGATGCCGCGCGCTTGTTAATACCATGCCGTCCGCCGCTTGCAGAGTTGCATTTCGGTGAATTAAATTTTCTTGTGAAAATAATCACAAATTCAACTTGCCCCGGTTTTCCCCGCCGTTTAACCTTTTAGGCCGCCCCTTTCAGGGCGCGTTGCGCTTATGCGAACCGAAACCGAAATCGGTTACAACACGAAGATCGAGGGCGACGTCATCGTCACCCGCGTGGATGCCGCCTTGAACTGGTTCCGCAAAAATTCCGTCTGGCCTATGCCGATGGGTCTGGCCTGCTGCGCCATCGAATTGATGGCAGCCGGCGCCAGCCGGTTCGACATTTCCCGCTTCGGCTCCGAGGTCATGCGGTTTTCCCCCCGCCAGTCGGATTGCATGATCGTGGCCGGCACCGTCACCTACAAGATGGCCGGCGCAGTGAAACGCATCTGGGATCAGATGCCGGAGCCGAGATGGTGCATCGCCATGGGTGCCTGCGCCTCCACCGGCGGCATGTATCGCAGCTACGCCGTGCTGCAGGGCGTTGACAACATCATCCCGGTGGACATTTACGTCTCCGGCTGCCCGCCCCGGCCCGAAGCGCTGCTCGACGCGCTGATGAAATTGCAGGCCAAAATCAGCACGCAGCCGGTGCTGGAGAACCTTGTGGCGGTCCGCGCGCTACGACATCGTTGAAATTTTATTTGAAAACGCCGTGTCTTCCCTCGAATTTGCAGAAAAAATCAAAGCCCGGTTCGGCGATTTAATTTCCGGGCCAACGGAATTCCGCGGCGAAATCACCATCAAACTCGCCGACGCGGAAAAAATCATCGAGGTCTGCGCCTGCGCCAAAAACGATCTGGACTTCAATTATCTCGTGGACATCAGCAGCGTGGACAATTACGGCGACGACCCGCGCTGGACGATTGTTTATCATTTGCGCGGCCTGAAACACGGCTGCGAAATGCGCATCAATACCGGCGTAAGCGAGGAAAAATCCGAGCTGCCGAGCGTTTTGCCCGTCTGGCGCACGGCCAACTGGCATGAACGCGAAATCTACTACATGATGGGCATACGGTTCATCTGCCAACCCGATTAGCGCCGGATTTATATGTGGGAAGGCTATCCGTATTTTCCGCTGCGCAAGGATTTCCCGCTGGCGGGCAAGCCGAGTGATCTGCCCGGCGTCGCTTTCACGAAACCCGCACCGCTCGAAGGCGGGCCGTTTGTGACCATGCCCGGCGGTGGGGACGCGATTCACCGTGAACCGCGCGTCAGGACGCCGGAAGAATGATTTTTTAATTGAATGGCCGCAAAAGAACACAAATGGCGCAAAGAAATTGCTGATGACCAGCGGCGATATTTTGTAGCGCAGATTGGCAATCTGCCGTATCGCCGACTGGCAGTCGGCGCGTCTGCGGATTGCCAATCCGCGATACCGCAGACTAACAGTCTGCGCTACGGACGTTGCGGCTAAATAAAAATGGCAATCGTTAAAGACATTGAAGTTCGTGATTCCGCAGCGCGGTCAGCGCAGGCGGCGGACGAGCTTCAGGACATGCATGGCGAGAGAATGGTCTTGAACATGGGGCCGTCGCATCCGGCCACGCACGGCGTCTTGCGCATCGTGCTGGAGCTGGACGGCGAAATCATCACCAAGGCCGACCCGGACGTGGGTTATCTGCATCGCGGCGACGAGAAAATCGCCGAGAACATGACCTACACGCAGTTCATTCCTTACACGGATCGGCTGGATTATCTCGCGCCGCTGGCGAACAACGTCGCCTACGCGCTCGCCGTGGAAAAACTGCTCGGCATCCACGACAAGCTGCCGCCGCGCTGCCAATACATCCGCGTGATGTGTGCTGAATTGGCCCGTATTTCCGCGCATTTGCTCGGCCTCGGCGCGTTCGCGATGGACATGGGTGCCGTGACGGTTTTCCTGTTGAGCTTCACCGAGCGCGAAAAGATTTACAATCTGGCCGAGGCGATTTCCGGCGCGCGGCTGACGACGAGCTACACGCGCATTGGCGGCGTGATGCGGGACATTCCGCCAACCTGGCTGGACCAATGCCAGAAATTCTGCGACGAATTCATTCCCGCGCTCAACGAATTTGAAACGCTGCTCACGCGCAACCGCATCTGGGTGGACCGCGTGCGCGACCTCGCGGTGATCTCGAAGGAGGACGCGATTGACTACGGTTTGAGCGGTCCGAATTTGCGCGGCAGCGGCGTCGAATACGATTTGCGCAAGAACCAGCCGTATCTTTGCTATAAGGATTTGCAGTTCGACATTCCCGTCGGCGCGGTTGGTGATTGCTACGACCGTTATCTCGTCCGCATGGAGGAAATGCGCCAGAGCGTCCGCATTTTGGAGCAGTGCATCAAAAAAATCCCCGGCGGCGCGGACAACAAGACCAATGAACCGGTCAATGTTGCCGACGGAAAAATCACCCTGCCGCCGAAGCAGAAGGTTATGTCGTCCATGGAGGAATTGATTCACCAATTCATGCTCGTGACCGAAGGTGTGAACTGTCCGCCCGGCGAAATTTATTTCGGCCACGAAAATCCGAAGGGCGAACTCGGCTTTTACATCAACAGCAAGGGCGGCGGCACGCCTTACCGGATGAAAATCCGTTCGCCCAGCTTTGTGAACTTGAGCATCATCCCGAAAATTTTCGTCGGCACGCTCATCAGCGACACCGTTGCCATTTTGGGTTCGCTCGACTTTGTGATGGGGGAATGCGACCGATGAACTTTCAAGCCACACCCCAACTCGAAGCGGAAGTGAACGAATTGATTTCGCACTATCCGGTGAAACGCGCCGCGTCGCTCATGGTGTTGCACGCCATCCAGAAGCAGTTCGGCTGGATTTCCCAGGAAGCGGTGGAGTGGACGGCAAAGAAGCTCGAGCTGCAGCCGATCAACGTTTACGAAATCGTGACGTTTTATCCGATGTTGCGGCAGCAGCCGATGGGCAAGTATCAAATCAAGGTTTGCCGCACGTTGAGCTGCGCGCTGGGCGGCGGCTATGAACTGCACAAACATTTTTGCGAGAAGCTGGGCTTGGACGCGCACAAACACGGCCCGCAGACGACGAAGGACGGACAGTTCACGGTCGAATTCGTCGAGTGCCTCGCCAGTTGCGGCACCGCGCCGGTGATGATGTGCAACGACGCCTTTTACGAAGGCGTCAGCCACAAAAAGGCCGACGAGATTGTTACCAATTGCAAATGACCGAATGCCGATGCAAATCGTAAATCGTAAATCTGAAATCGTAAATGGCAGTTGGCTGCCCGACATGGATTTGAACCATGACAAACAGATCCAGAGTCTGCTGTGCTACCGTTACACCATCGGGCAAGCCGGAGCGTTGGATAGGGTAAATCTTTTGCGCGGCCAGTCAAGCCGCCAAACCGAAGGGCAGTGTCCTAATTTGGCGCGGAGCGCGGATTGTCCCCAATCCGCAGCGGCTGGACAGTGCGGATATGCTGCAAGTTGGGACAACTCGCGCTCCGCTTGCAAGTTCGAAATTCAAATTAGGACACCACCAACCGAAGTCGCGCAGCGACGAAAGAGAATAGCCCACGGTTTCAACCGTGGGTTCACGGTTGCATTTGAATCACGCCCCGGGGGGGGCGAAAGCAAATCCCGCAGTTGAAACTGCGGGCTATTTTCGGTCGCGCCCCTGGCGCTGCAAAC
>JBEKRA010000033.1:0-11045 GCA_049519195.1 Verrucomicrobiota bacterium | reverse complement strand
GACGGCGGATTCCAGCGGTGCAAGCTGACGCCGCGCGACGGGCTGGATCTGCGTCCGGTTATTTTTGCGCTGGCGCGCGACCGAGGCTGGGTGGTGCGCGAACTGACGCGCCACCGCCACTCGCTGGAGGACATTTACGAGCAAATCACCAGGCCCGGCGAAGAGGAGGAAAACGAGTGAAAATTTTCTGGACGCTCCTGCGGCGGGAACTTGCCGCGTTTTTCTTTTCCTTGACGGGCTACATCATCATCGCGGCGGTGACGCTGCTGATTGGGTTGAGCTTTGTCGTTTTGATCGCTGGCCTCGGCAACGATCCGTTCACCGCGCAAGTGACGGAAATGTTTTACGGCACTTTTTATTTCTGGCTGATCCTGCTGCTCGTCACGCCGGTGATCACGATGCGGCTGTTCGCGCTTGAAAAAGCCTCCGGCACGTTCGAAACGCTGATGACGACGCCGGTGAGCGATTTGCAGGTGGTAGCCTCGAAATTCACGGCGGCAATTATTTTTTACATGGTAACGTGGCTGCCGATGCTGGCGTGTCTGTTCATTGTGCGGCATTTCACCAACCAGCCGGGCGCGCTGGACGCGGGCACGGTGGGCGGAATGTATCTGGGAATTTTTCTGACCGGCTGCCTGTTTTTGTCGCTGGGCTGTTTTGCCTCGGCCATTTCGCAGAGTCAGATGGCGGCGGCGATGATCAGTTTCGTGCTGGGCGTGAGCCTGTTCTCGCTCGGTTTCATGGCAAAATCAATTCCCGTAACCGCGCAATGGCAGGCGCAGGCGCTGTCCTATTTCAGCTTGTTCGACCAGATGAACGATCTTGCCCGCGGCGTGCTGGACACGCGCACGGTGATGTTTTATGTCAGCGCCGCCTTTTTCTTTCTGTTCCTGACCTTGCGCACGGTGGAAGCCCGCCGCTGGAAATAAAATGGCCGCCAAGTCACAACCAAGTTTCTCGCCGGGCCGCCGCTGGAAGATCGGCTGCGACGTGGTTCTGCGCACGGCGCTGGTGCTGGCGGTGGTCGTGATGGTGAATTATCTCGGTGCGAAATTTTTCGGGCGGTTCTTTTTGAGTTCGCAGGCGCAGCCATTGTCCACGCGCACGTTGAGCGTGGTCCGTTCCATCACAAATCGCATCAACGTGACGGTTTATTTCGACACCAAGGACGAGGAGAATTTTTATCAGACGATCAGCGCGCTGCTGAATGAATACCACTCGGCGAACCCGAACATCATGGTCAAAACCGTGGACTACGTGCGCGACGCGGGCGAGGCGCAGAAGATCAAGGAGCAATACAAATTGGGTTCCGCGACGGACAAGGACCTCGTGATTTTCGATTGTGGCGGCCACAAAAAAATCGTCCCCGGCGCCGCGCTCTATCAAAAGAAAATCGAACAAATTCCGAACGAGAATCCGAATGAGAAAGAGCCGTCGTTCCGCAAAAAAGCCACCGCGTTCAACGGCGAGATGATGTTCACCGCCATGCTGCTCGCGGTGGAAAATCCCAAGCCGCTCAAGGCGTATTTTCTGCAAGGTGACGGCGAACCGTCGCTGTCCGATCCCGGGGAACCGGGCTATCTGAAATTCGGCGCGGTTCTGGCGGAAAATTATATTGCGACCGAGCCGTTGCAGCTCCTTGGCAGCGACGCCGTGCCGGACGATTGCAACCTGCTCATCATCGCCGGACCATACACGGCATTTTCCGAAAAGGAACTCCAGAAGATTGACCAATATCTCGCGCAGGGCGGACGGCTGTTCATGCTGTTCAATAAATTTTCCATCAATCGTCCGACTGGCCTTGAACACATCCTCGCGCGTTGGGGCGTCAATGTTGTTCCCAATGTGGTGCAGGAACCGAAGAACACATGGTCTGGCCAAGATGTGATTATCTACACTTTCAACAGCCATCCCGTCGTCAATCCACTAACGGGATTGGCGGTGCAATTGATTTTACCGCGACCCGTCGGCGCTGTGGATTTGCGGAACCCGCCAGCCGATGCGCCAAAGGTGGATGTGCTTGTGTCTTCCAGTCCGCAGTCAACGCTGATGGGCGATTTCACCGCCGCCCCGCACAGTTATCCGCTCATGGTTGCCGTCGAACAGAAAGCCGTTCCCGGCATCGCCAATCCGCACGGCACCACGCGCATGATCGTGGCGGGCGACTCGTTTTTTCTCGACAACCAGATGATCGAGTCTGCCGCGAACCGCGATTTTGCCGGTTACGCCGTCAACTGGCTGCTCGAACGCACGGTGCTGCTCGACGGCATCGGGCCGCGACCGGTCACGGAATTCCGCCTGACGATGACGCGCGACCAGCAAAAGACCGTCCGCTGGCTCCTGCTGGGCGCTCTGCCCGGCGGGGTGCTGGTCTTCGGCTGGTTGGTCTGGCTGGCACGGAGAAAGTGAAAATGCAAAACATTCAACATTCAACATTCAACGTCCAACATCCAGTTCATGCTGGTGTGCGGCTTCATTGGGCGTTGGATGTTGGATGTTGGATGTTGGATGTTCCCATTTCATGAATTCCAAAACCACCAGCATCTGGTTCGTGATTGCCGCGGCGCTGCTCGCGTTCATCTTCGTTTTTGAACACTACTTCCGACCGGTCGTTGCCGGCCCCGCGCCTCTTTTGCCCAATATGCGTCCCGCCGCCGTCACGGGCGTTCAGGTGTTTCCGGCCGGCATCAGCGCCGACCGCACGAACGGCGGCTGGGTTCTGACCCGGCCCGTTTCCTATCCCGCGCAATCCGCCGCCGTCGGGGCGCTGCTCGACGCCCTCCAAAAACTCGCGCCCGGTAAAATCAGCGCGGCGGAATTGCGCGAACATAAAAATCCCGAGGCGGAATTCGGTTTTGAAAACCGGCAGGCCACGCTCATCATCGCGGCGGGCGATCAGAGCTGGCAGTTGATCGTGGGCGCCAGAACCGCGCCCGGCGACCAGGTTTATCTGCGCGTTGGCGGCGTGGACGGCGTGTATGTGGCCGACGCCGACTGGCTCAAGTTCCTTCCCCGTTCCGGCGACGAATGGCGCGACACCGCGCTCGTGAACGCCGGGCAAAATGGATTCGACTGGATTGTGCTGACCAACAACGCCAAGGGCATTGCCATCGAACTCCGGCGCGACCCTACAAATCATCTCTGGCGCATGATCCGCCCCCAACCGGCTCGTGCCGACGCCGACCACATCACCGACGCGCTGCAACGGCTCGCGAGCGCGTCCGCCACGCGATTCACCGACGATCCCAAGGCGGATCTCGCCGAGTTTGGCCTGCAACCCGCCGATTTGGATTTGTGGCTCGGTCGCGGCACCAATCTGGTTGCGGGCGTCCACGTGGGCGCAAGTCCGACGAACGATGCGACGCGGGTTTATGCGAAACGCGAGGGCTGGAACACCGTCGTTACAACCGCCCGCGAGCCGCTCACTTCGTGGCGCGGCGCGGCGAGCGGCTTTCGCGACACGCGGCTGTTCGAATTGACCGCGCCGGTCGCGGAAATCGAAGTGCGCGGCCAGAACAATTTCATACTGCGGGAACAAGGCTCCAACGACTGGATAATCGCCGGCGAAAAGTTTCCCGCGGACACTGACAGCGTCCAACAGTTCATCAAAACGCTCGCCGGCCTGCGCATCGCGGAATTTGTGAAGGATGCCGTGACCAAGGCCGATCTGGCGACCAACGGCCTTGACAAACCGCAGCGCGAAATTATTTTGCGCTCGAAGGCGGGCGATACAAACGCCGTCATCGCGCAACTGTGTTTCGGCACGACGAACCAGGACAATGAGATTTTTGTCCGGTGCGCCGGCGAGGATTTCATTTACGCCGTGACGATGCGGGATTTTAACCAACTGCCGGATGCGGGCTGGGAATTCCGCGACCTTCGTGTCTGGGATTTCAAAGTGGACGACGTGGCGCAAATCACGATTCATCAAGGCGGCAATTCCCGCCAGATAGTCCACAACGGGCCGGGCAAATGGTCGCTGGTCATCGGCTCGCAAGGCCTCATCGAGGGCAAATACATCGAGCAGACCGTCCAGATGTTCCACGACCTGGCCGCCGTCGGCTGGGTCGCGCGCAACCCCACCGAGCCGGAAAAATACGGTTTCGGCACGAACAGTCTGCAAATCACCTTTGAGCTTAAGAACGGCGAAAAGGACACGGTGGACTTCGGCCTCGGCGTTGAATCTCCGCAAGGGCAGTTCGCGCTGGCTGCCGTCACGCTTGGTGGCGAGCGGTGGGCGTTCCTTTTCCCGCCGGCTCTTTACCAGCTCGTTTTGAGTTATTTCACCATTCCGGCGAACGTCCCGTAACGAACCCGCCTTTGCGGATGTTTATCACAACGCCAATGGCCCCGGGTTTGACATTGAGGCCACCCGGTCCTTGCGGACGGCTGCCATTTCCCATCCGATTGCCGGGTGCCGGGGGATTGGGAATGGCGGAAATAAAAAGAGCCTGACTTAACCCACAAAAAGTCAGGCTCTCAAACAAACCCTTAACTAACTTCTCAACGTTTAATCAGACCGGGTGGCCGTTGGATTGTTCAAAATATTCTTCAACAATATTCCCGCTGCCGGCCGCCAGTGGCGATCGCCGTCATTTGTCCCGGCGGGAAAACTGGAAATTCGCCGGAGACATTATCTCGCGAGTTAACCAGGCTTGACAGAACCGTGTCTGGCCGGGTCGGTGAGTTGAAGGAGCAGGGCGTTCAACTGCCGCAAGTTCGGCGGTTTGCCAACCAAAGCGTCCACTTCGGGCGCGGTTTCCTTGTTTTGCTTCATTATGGTTCCCCAGCCGGTCATCATGATGATGGGCGTGCCGGGCGATTCGGCCTTGACGGCTTTGACGACTTGATGACCGTCAATGTCCGGCATGCCCAGGTCGGTGATGACTACTTCGTAGGGCTGTTTTTCCAGCATGGCCGCGTGGAATAATTCCAATCCTTTTTTTCCGCTTGAAGCCATGGTGACCCGATGCCCGAAAGCCTGGAGGCAATCGCTCAAGAGTTGCAGAATCTGCTGTTCGTCGTCTATGCAAAGCAAGTTGAGCGAGCGGGTTTGGTTGCCTTGCGGCGCGACGCTGACAATGGCTTGTGAAATCACTTCGCGAATGGGGAAAGTGAGGCAGATGCTTGTTCCTTTGTCAGGGAAACTCTCGATGTCAATCGTTCCTTCATGGCGTTGCATCATTCCATAGACCATCGCCAGGCCAAGGCCGGAGCCGCCCCGCTTGGCCTTGGTTGAAAAAAACGGTTCAAGGCAGCGTCGGCGGGTTTTTTCGTCCATGCCCACTCCGTCATCGCGCACTTCGATTTGTAGCTGGCGCTCGCCGTCCTTGTCTCCTTGAGAAACCGGACGGTTCACGGAACGCGTAATGAGTTTAATCGTGCCGCCGCGGGGCATGGCATCCACGGCATTGAAAATCAAATTGATCAGCGCTTCGCGGAGGTCACTGGGATCGCTCATCAGTTGCGGCAGGCCGGATTCCAGTTCGGGTTGGACGTTGATGGAAATGCCTTCGCGTTGGGAAACATCGCGCCAGCGGGGGCGGGTCAGAACGATGACCTCCTCGATAATTTGATTGAGGTCCACCCGGATCAATGGTTCGGATTCGGAGCGGCGGCGGTAAAATTCCCGCATGCGGGCAACGATGTGAATGATGTCATCGCCGGATTGGTGGATGGTTTGCAGATATTTTCGCGCATCTTCCGGCAACGGCGGCTGTTTGGTCAGCAGCAATTCGGTATAGGCAATGATGGGTGACAGCGCGTTGTTGATGTCGTGCGCGACGCCGCTGGCCATCTGGCCCAGGGCGCGGAGGCGTTCCTGCTGCACCACAACCTGCTGGGTGCGGCGCAGTTCCTCGTAGGCCTCATGCAGGCCTTCAGTGAGGCGCACCCGATCATAAAGGTTCCGGCATTGTTCCTCGGTGGAAAGGACTTTGACCTGCAAAGCCTCCTTCTCCGAACGGACTGCCGCGATTTCCGCGAACACACTTTCGGCTGTGTATCGCGCTTCCTCCAGAACAAGCACAATCATGCTGACCGCGATGAAAAGCTGCAGCACGGCGGCGGCAAAAAACTCCGCGCTGGAAAGATCTTTATACTCCTGCGAAAACGGGTAGCTGGCAAGGTAGCATCCCCACAACAGGAACCCCAGGGACAACATCCCCGCGCCGACAAACGGCTTTTTCCGCCGCAACCGGTAAAAACACACGCTCGCGAAGATGCTGCCCAGTCCGATCAGAATGAATATTGGCAGTTGAATTATGAGTTTGTTGTTGGAGAGGGCTTGAGGGCTGGCCAAAGTCCACACCAGCAAAAACAGCAGGAACAAGCCGAACAGCGTCTGCCGCACCGGGATGCCTAAAAAGCGCAGACTTCCCCACAAAAGGAACACCGCCGAAATTGCCACGCACCACTGCTTGAATAGGAAGACGACCTCGCCGGGTTCGGCGTCGGGCACTTGAAGATTCAGCGTCAGCCACAACGCATAAAACAGCCAGGCCACCGTCCAGACGGTAAAATATTCCCGCTTGGTATAGCGGTTGAGATAATAAAAAAGCCCGACCAGCACCCACACGCTCAACAGCGACACCAACAATGCCGCCCGGAGATATTCCTGCTGAAACACCAGATTGAAACCGGTTATTCCCATGAGGGAAAAACTGCTTTAAGGCTCCGCTGATTGCAAGAAATTAATTGCGAGTTTATCGAAAAACTCGCGGAAAGTTTGAATTTGGGGCAATGGGCAGGGTGGAAAAACCGTGCGTGGCAAACCGCAAGCCCGTCTGCCATGTCCCAATCTCAATAGAATTGCCATGGCTAACCAAGCGCGATTTTTAACGCCTTGAGGCACCGCTCGTTTTCCTGCGGCGTGCCGGCGGAAATGCGGATCCACTCCGGCAATTGGTAGCCGCCCATCGGACGCACAATCACGCCCTGCCTTTGCATCGCCTCAAAAACTGTCTGGCCGGCGCCAACGCGGACCAAAATGAAATTGGCGTGCGACGGGACGAATTCGAGCTTCAATTTGCGGAATGAGCGCGCAAAAAATTCAAGCCCGGCGAAATTGTTCGCGCGGGTTTTCCGGACGTGCTCTTCATCGTCCAGCACGGCGATGGCGGCCGTCTGGGCGAGCAGATTGATGTTGAACGGCTGGCGGGTTTTTTCCAGCGCGGTTATGAATTCCGGATTTCCGATGCCGTAACCAATGCGCAGCCCGGCCAGCCCGTAGATTTTTGAAAACGTCCGCATCAGAATCAGATTCTTTCGCGAGCCGGCACGAATGAGCGGAACCAGATCCGGCGGATCATTCAGAAATTCAATGTAAGCCTCGTCCATCACCAGCAGCACGTCGTCGGGCACCTCGTTGACAAACTGGATTAGTTCCTCGCGCGGCGCGAGCGTGCCGGTGGGATTGTTCGGGTTGGCCACGAAAACGATTCGCGTTCGCGGCGTGATGGCGCGGAGCATCGCCGGTAGATCGTGTCCGTAATTCTTCGCCGGAACGGTGATGAGATTCGCGCCAAACAATTTTGTGACGATGGGATAAACGGCAAAACAGAATTGCGAGACGACGACGTCCAGTGGCACGGGCATCTTGCCTGTGTCGTCACATCGCACAGGCGAGACGCCTGTGCCACTACCCAGCAGCGCGTGCCCGACGAACTCGATGATTTCGTTCGAGCCGTTGCCGAGAATCAGGTTGGCCGGCTCAACGCCGAGTTTCGCGGCGAGCTTTTGTTTCAGGTAAAACGCGTTGCCGTCGGGATAAAGATTCACGCCGGCCAGCGCCTTTTTCATCGCGGCGACGGCGAGCGGCGACGGGCCGAATGGATTTTCGTTCGACGCGACCTTGATGATTGAGTCGGCGGGCAGGCCGAGTTCGCGCGCGACTTCTTCAATCGGCCGCCCCGGCTGATACACCGGCAGATTTTTCAAATGGGGATTGAGTGGCGGGGGCATTTAGAGCGATTCGATGATTTTTTTGACGTTGACGTGTTTGGCGACGATGTCGCGGATGAGCGAGATTTTTTCGGCGTCACCCGGCTGCGTTTTGACGATGAGGTTGTGGACCCTGGAAGCCACCTGATAGCTGTCCGCCTTGGCGAGCAGCACCGGAACCGGCATGGTTTGCAGGGCTTTAAGCACGCTGTCGCTTGGGCGGATGCCGCCGGTCAGCACGATGCCGGCCATTTGATTGTCGCTTTGCGGACTCGTGGTGGCGCCGGCGGCCAGCAGGATGTCTTCGCGGTCGCCGGGCGTGATTAACAGCACGCCACGCCGGAAAAATTGCATCGCGTTGTGCGCCCCCATCGCGCCGACAATCACGTCGTCCACCGGCGTGTGCAGCGTCGGCGGCTTGTTGAGCAGTTCGGCGCGCAATTCATCGCGGATCAAATCCACCGTCGGATTGCAGAGGATTTGCTTGTGCGGCAGAACCCCGAGCAAGTCCAGATCTTTGCGCCGGAGACCGCGCCGGACGAACTGGGTGATTTCGGCGATTTTTCCCTCAAGCACCTTGTTGATGATGACGCCGATGACCTCGACGCCTTCCTTTTCAAACAGCGCCCGGTTGAGGCAGACTTCGTCAATCGGTTTGCCGATGCCGCCCTGGGTGACGATGATGACTTTTGCGCCAAGAATTTTCGCGACCTGCGCGTTGGACAAATCAAACACCGAGCCGACGCCCGCGTGGCCGCTGCCTTCGCAAAGCACAAAATCCTTCTCCCAGGCGACGCGGTCGAAGGCGCTCTGGATGCGCTTGACGAGCGCCTCGTTGTTGGCGGCCTGGAGATATTTCCGCGTGAAAGCCGGCTCGACGGCAATCGGGCTCATGTCCACGAGCGGACAGTTCATTGGATACACCGCATCCATCAGCACGGTGTCCTCGTCAATTTTCTGCTCCTCGATTTCAACAAAGCGCTGGCCGACGGGCTTGATGTAGCCGATGCGCGGGAAATGCTTTTGCAGGGCCGCGATGAGGCCGAGCGACGCGGTGGTCTTGCCGTCGTTCTGGCGCGTGGCGGCGATGAAAACCCGCGGCGTGGTCGTGTTCATGAAAGGCTGAAGGCTGAAGGCTGAAGGCCGAAGGAATACGCAGCAAATGCCAGAAAGAATTCGCGTTTCTTCATTCTGCCTTCTTCATTTGTTTTACTCGCCGGGCAACTTCGCGTCCGCGCCTGGATAGAGCTTCTGGTAATTGACAGCCATCACGCCAACGATTGCGGCCACGCCAAGAATGTCGTGCGCGGTCGAGCCGCGCGAAACGTCCGCGGCGGGCCGGTTCAACCCCAGCAAAATCTGGCCGTAGGCGTTCCCGTGGCCGACGAGCCGCACCAGCTTGCTAGCGATGTTGCCGGAGTTCAGGTCGGGGAAGATCAGCACGTTCGCGCATCCGGCAACCTTGCTCTCCTGTAATTTTCGTCCGGCAATTTCAGGGACGAGCGCCGCGTCCACCTGCATTTCACCGTCGAAATCCGCCTCCAAACGCAACGACCCGGCCTTGCGTCTGGCCAGGGCGGTTGCAGCCTGCACTTTGCCGGCGGACGCATGGGTGGAGCTGCCTTTGGTTGAAAATGAAAGCATCGCCACGCGGGGCCGCACGCCGAGCATGTGCCGCGCAAGCCAGGCGGTGCTCAAGGCAATGTCAGCCAGTTGTTCCGCGGTCGGATCAGGAATCACGCCGCAATCAGCCATGAACAACGCGCCATTTTCGCCGATGCGCGTGTCCTCGACTTCCATGACCATGCAGCTTGACGCCGCGGTGATGTCCGGCACCGTTTTGATGATTTGAAACAGGGGCCGCAAAAGGCTGCTGATTATGTGCGAGGCGCCGGAAATAACGCCGTCGGCCTGGTGCATCGCCAGCATCATCGTGCCGTAATAATTCGGCTGGAGCATCGCCTCGCGCGCCTCGTTGGCGCGCAATCCCTTTTCGCGGCGCAGCGCATGAAAGCGCGTGGCGAAATTACCCAAATCCTCGCTGTCGGCGGGATTGATGACCCGGATGCCGTCGAGCGAAATATCCAGGCTCTGCGCGACGGCTCTCACCCTGGCCGCGTCGCCGAGCACGATGGGCGCGCCCAGCCGCAACGCGCAATACTGCCGCGCGGCCTGCAGGATGCGCGGCTCCTCGCCTTCGGGAAACACGACCCGTTTCGGATGCCGCTGCAACTTCTCGATGACATTGCCAATAAATCGCATGACCAAAGGTTAGCCGCGAAATCCAAAACTGCAAAATGAATTTGCCGGACGAAATTGTCGCGCGAAGGACGCGAAGAAATGCGAAGGTGAAAATATGTTTTCCTCCGCAAACTTCGCGGTCGTCGCGCGACATGTGTTTTGCCGGCATTGACTTGAACGCGCACGGCGGCTAGTCTCGACGGCTCAATGCAGGAGACGATTGAGAAACTTTTGATTTTGCAGGACCGCGACCGGAAAATTATCCGCGTCCAGCAGGAACTCGCCCACATCACGCCCGAACGCGAAACCTTCCGCGTTCGGGCCGCCGCGACGCAAGCCCAACTCGAAACCGCCAAAGGCCGCATCAAGCAGACCGAGACCGAGCGCAAGCGGCTCGAGCTGGATGTCCAGGAGAAAAAAACGCAGATTGAAAAATACGCCAACCAGCAGTTGCAGACGCGCAAGAACGAGGAATACCGCGCCCTCACGCACGAAATAGACGGATGCAAGGCCGACATCACAAAAATCGAGGACCATGAAATCGAGTTGATGGAGCAGGCCGAGACCGCGCAAAGGGAGGTCGCCAGCGCCACGCAGGAAGCCGCCGCCGCAAAGAAGCTGGAGGACGAGCAGGTCGCGCAACTGGACCAGCGCGAGGAAAATTTGAAGAAGGAACTGTCCGAACTGCAAAGCGGACGCGCGCAACTCGCGGCGGCGGTGGACGAAACGGCGCGGACGCGCTACGAGCGGCTGCTGAAGAGCAAGGGCGACAACGTCGTCGTGGGCGTGGATCACGGCGTCTGCGGCGGCTGCCACATGAAATTGCCCGCGCAGATTCTCGTCACCTGCCAGGGACACAAGGA
>JBEKRA010000032.1:0-11047 GCA_049519195.1 Verrucomicrobiota bacterium | reverse complement strand
TGCGCGAATTATCACGAATTAATGCTGATTGAATTAAATTTGCGACAATTGGCGAAATTCGCGGATTCTGTATTTATTATTCTTCGGACAGATCAACCGGCTTCAGCTTCATCTCGCCAGCCGCGTCTTTTTCCAATTGCTGGATTTTCAACTCCGCCTCGGCGAGCTTTTCCTGGCAGATTTTGACGAGCCGCGCGCCCTCCTCGTATCTGGCCAGCAGCGTTTCGAGCGGCAAATCGCCGGACTCCATCGCCTCGACGACGCCCTCAAGTTTTTTCAAGGCGTCTTCAAACGGCAGGCTGCCTTTGCCCGCGTCACCGGCCCTGGCTGTTTTTGACATGGGAAAATGGTAATAAATGCCGGCGCGCTCGTCCAGCTTGCAGCACATCGCGATTTACCAGACTGAAAAATTACTTTGCCTTCACCGTCCAGCCCTGCTGGACAGTCAAATCGCCGGCATAAGACGCGCGGCTTTTGTCGTCCTGCACGGACACGATGGTCAATTCACCCACCAGTTTTTCATCGGTGAACACCACGTTGCCCTTGTCGTCCTTCACGTCGTTGGTCTGGTAGAGTTCCAGTTTGTCACCTTCCTTGAAACCCTGCTTGCCGCCGAGCGACACGATGATGGTGTCCTTGCTCGCCACGGCCAGAACCTTGCCGGGCGTGTGCTTGAGCGCGTCGTTGGCGGCGGAGGCTTTTGCCGCCAGACCGGTCTTTTGTTTCACGCGGCCGGATTCCGGCAGCGTCGTCCCCTGCACGTCGGAAATGATTTGTTGCAGCGTCTTCTCGGTGGCCTTGCCCAGCGCGCTGTCCATGAATTCCTTGTTGTCGAAGTTGATGCCGCCGCCGCTGCCGCCGATGTTCGCGCCGACATCAAAGCCCATGCCCTTTTGCGTTGCCGACGCCGAGCCGGTCTTGATGATTTTGCGCGTCGCCACGTCCACCAGCCGCCAGTCAATCCGCACGTCCGAGGAGGTTTGTTTGACGCCCAGGTTGCCCAAATTCCCCGGCACGAAACCCCCGAGGCCGATCTTCGATTCCTTCGAGCCGAACCGCGTCACTTTTGCCGTGAACATGAAGTCCGCCGCCGCAAACCCGCCCTTGTCCACTTTCTGCGCCTGGTCAATCCAGCCATCCTCGCCCATGTTGATCTCGTTTTTGAGATCGCCAATCTGGTTGACTTCGAGCATTTGGAATTTGTTGATCTTTCCCAGGTCAGTCGTGAGCATCTCGCCCAAACCCTCGCCCATCGCCGGCTGCCAGTATTGAATCGCAGTCGTGTCGCCGCTGAACGGCGCGACGAAACAGGTCGGAAGGTCATCCGCGAAAACGCGGCCGGTTGCGATTAATACGCCGAATACAATCGCGGAAACAATCTTCTTCATGCCGAATCACTGCCAAATCATCCAAAACAGGTCAACTAAAAATTACGTCAAATTTTGGAACTGCTTTTTTGTCTTTTGCGCCGCGTCCCCTGTTAACCGGCGGTCGGTCGTGTCGTATCGAAGAAATTTTGCCGGGCGCGTCAAAGGCTGGATTCTTTCCGGCTGCCTGGCGGCTTCGCTCAACCTCGACGCGCAGACCAACGTCATCATCCGAGTCATGGCCGCGAACCTCAATGGCGATTCCCGGAACAACGATTTTACCGCGCCGCTTCATCGCAGTGAAAAATTCCGGCGGGGCGCGCGCCACGGTGCGAACGGATTTATCAAGCCGTGACGGGCAAACGGCGGGAACGCGGCCCTGCCGATTTACTTCAGCAGCGATTTGTGACGGTAATGCAGAATCTTGAACTCCGGCTCGTCGCGGACTTCCTCAACCAGTTCAAACTTGTCCTCGAACGACGGAAAGACCGCGTCGCCTTCCGCCTCGCGTTTCACGAGCGTCAGGTAAAGGTCGGAGCAGCGCGGCAACGACTGCTCGTAAATCTGCGCGCCACCGCAGATGAAAATGTCGTTCGGAAATTCCTCCGGATCCAACCTGTCCAGCGAATTGAAAATAAGCATTTCCGTCTCCCGCTTTTCGCCGAGCTTGGAGAAACGGAACTGGTAGGCGCGCTTGAGGTAACGCCCGCCGCGCCACTCGTGGTATTGCCCGAAAATCTCCGGGTGGCTTTTAATGAGCCGTTGCGGATGCCGCGTCAGGATCATGTTTTTGCGGTTTGGCAGCGGATGGCCGAGGCTCTCGAACGTCTTGCGCCCCATCACCACGACGTTACCCATGGTCATTTTCTTGAACCACTTGAAGTCCTCCGGCAGATGCCACGGGATTTTGCCGCCCGCGCCAATCACGCGGTTCAGAGACATCGCGGCAATGGCTTTGAAGTGTTTCATGTTGGAGTTCAAGCTTCAGCTTGTTCGGGCAAAATGGTAACTGAAGACTGGGACAAGCTAAAGCTTGAACTCCAACTTTGAATTGCAGCTCACAAATCCGGCGGATCCCAATCCTTTCCATAATCAAGAACGGGGTATTCTTTCCAAAGTTTTGCCGCCTGTTCACGTCCGGTTTTTTCCAAGAAAGCCGCACCGCTGGAAAATGGCCAATCCGGCCATTGTTTGACATAGCCGTGATGCACGGGATTGTGATGCACATAATTGAGCGTTGCCAAAAAGTGGCGTTCTGACTTCATGGCAGTCTCCGCACAGTTGAACCACACTTTGCGACCTCGTTGGTCATCTTCACCATTCCATTCAAAAGCGGTTCGTCCATGAAACTGTCCAATATCATGAAGCAGCTTTGGCAGTTCCTTTGTCAGAACCAAGGCATGGTAATGATTCGGCAAAACACACCACGCATAAATTTCTTCGCAGCGGGCATCCACAATTTCCAGAAACTGTTCAGAAAATTCCCCGATCCGTTTGGGATTCAGTCCGATGACATGGCGATGTTCATAGCACGCGGCGGTCAGCAGATACCGTCCATTCTGACTTTCACGATGCTGCGGACTGTGCCACGGGCGGGCGTTAAAACGGCGAAACTCCAGCAACTCTTCGCGCTGCCGCTCGTTCAATTTTCGCCAGAGATACATTGTTGGAATTCAGGTTCAGACTGCTTCGCGTTGGAGTTCAAGCTTTAGCTTGTTCACCGTTTGTCTCTTTCGACTCGCCGGAACAAGCTAAAGCTTGAACTCCAACTAAACCGCCACCGGCGCTTTGATGCCGGGATGCGGGTCATAACCAACCAGTTCAAAATCCTCGAACTTGAAATCGTGGATGTCCTTCACCGCCGGATTCAATTTCATTTGCGGCAACGGACGCGGCTCGCGCGACAATTGCAGCTTCGCCTGCTCGACGTGGTTTTTATAAAGGTGCAAATCGCCGAAGGTGTGGACGAAATCGCCCGGCTTCAGCCCGCAGACCTGCGCCACCATCAGCGTGAGCAGCGCGTAGCTG
The DNA here is from genome assembly GCA_049519195.1 of Verrucomicrobiota bacterium. Lineage (GTDB taxonomy): Bacteria > Verrucomicrobiota > Verrucomicrobiia > Limisphaerales > UBA11358 > UBA11358. The sequence continues at coordinate 7,652 of JBEKRA010000032.1, read as the reverse complement.
GCGATGTTGAACGGCACGCCGAGAAAAATATCCGCGCTGCGCTGGTAAAGCTGGCAGCTCAACTCGCCCTCGCTCACGTAAAACTGAAACAGCGTGTGGCACGGCGGCAGCGCCATGCCCTGAATCTCGCCCGGATTCCACGCGCTGACGATGAGCCGCCGGCTGTCGGGATTCTTTTTGATCTGCGCGATGACCTCGTCAATCTGGTTCAGGCTGCGGCCGTCGGCGGTGCGCCAGTCCGTCCATTGCGCGCCATAGACGCGGCCCAAGTTGCCGTCCGCGTCCGCCCATTCGTTCCAGATGGTCACGCCGTGGTCGTTGAGCCATTTGACGTTCGTGTCGCCGCGCAAAAACCAGAGCAGCTCGTAAATGATGGATTTTGTGTGGACCTTCTTGGTGGTGAGCAGCGGAAATGATTCGCGCAACGGACACCGGATTTGCGCTCCGAAAACGGAGAACGTGCCGGTGCCGGTGCGGTCGGCCTTGAACTTGCCGTGTTCTAGGACGTTCCGGAGCAAATCGAGGTATTGAATCATCGCGGGGAAAATTTAACCACGAAAGACGAAAAAGACGAAAAAGAAATTGCGAAGTTGATTTTGGGGAGCGCAGCCGCCTCGGCTGCGGTTCGGCGCGCCCTCGCGCCGAACACGAATGCGGATGCGCCAACGAATTGAAACAAACGCCACCATCCGGTGCCAACGACGAGGGCGTCGTTGGCGGCACGCGCGGCGCGTGTGCTCCCATGCAGAATTGTTGCGGAGAACGCGGCCGTAATTGGTGGATTCATCCGCGCGCAGGCGGCGATGCTGAATCTTCAGCACCTGACGAACGACCGGCGCCGGACAAAGACTTTTCCCGACGTGGATTTTGAATTTGTTTGAAGCGCCGCTGCCGGAGGATTTTCGGGAGGCGCTGAAATTTCTCCGCTCTAATAGTTTGTCACGAAACTTGAGGCTAATGAGTGGAGCAAAATGACCAGATTACTTTTCGGTCAAGACGAACGATTGAGCGCAAAGGATTTTCCCTTTGTATTTTATTTGAAATTCCCAAACGCCTGGAACGAGTTCATAATCATGATCAAGTCCGTAACCAAAATAATCAACGACGCGACCATCCTTGACGAACTCTTTTGGTTTCCATTCATACCCTTGCGAAGTTGTGCCATCTGGTTTTTTGATAGTGGGATATTTATAGACCCTTACCAATTCAACCTCTTCACCATCTTTAACTGGCAAGTTGGAAATCTCATAGATGATACCGAAGTGAACACCAATTTTTGCCGTTAAACGGTTCGTTGCAACTATGAGATTTGGCAGTCCAGAATAAATTCGCATCGTTCCTGACAATGCTTCTGGGACTTCTTGAGTCGTATGCTTGATCGGAACCGTAAATATTCCATAGCTGATAATCTTACCTGTCACCTCGCCCGCATTCGCGACTGAGAAGCAAAGCGCAATTAAAAGTATGAATAGGCATTTCATATTTATTGAATACTAACCTGCGTTTTCGCCGCGTCTAGATTGTTTTGAATTCATTTCGCCAAGCGCGTTATGAAAATTTATTCGCCTGCGGCGGGGGATTTTCGCATATTACTCCGGATGAAATCCATGACGGGCTACGGGCGCGGCGAATGCGCGCGGGACGGCTTCAAAATCACCGTGGAGTTGAGCGCGGTCAACCGGCGCCAGCCGGAAATCTCCGTGAACCTGCCGCGCGAGCTGGAAATGCTCGAATCGCCGGTGCGCGACGCCATCAACGCGCAGGTCGCGCGCGGGCGCGTCACGGCGCACATCGGCATCCACGCGGCGGACGGCAGTTCGTCGGCGCGGGCGCATATCAACCTGCCATTGGCGAAGGCTTACGCCACGGAACTGGCGCGGCTGGCGAAGTCGCTGAAAATTTCCGGCGAGGTGACGCTGGACCAGATTTTGCGCGCGCCCGGCGTTTTCCAAACGGACGAGGAACTGGTGGACGCGGAAAGCATCTGGCCGGTCGCAGAGAAGGCGCTCAAGCAGGCTCTGGCCGCGCTGGTGAAAATGCGCGAACGCGAGGGCGCGCATCTGGCCGAGGACCTGGCGTTGCGCATCGGCGTGATGCGCCAGAGCGCCGGCAAAATCCAGAAACAGTCGCCGCAGACGGCGGAAAATTACAGGAAGCATTTGCTCGAACGAATCAAGAGCGCGGGCATTGAATCCATCGCGCCGGATGACGAGCGGTTGTTGAGGGAGATAGTCCTGTTCGCCGATCGTTCGGACATCACGGAGGAATTGACCCGGCTGCAAAGCCATTTCCAGCAGTTTGAGGATTGCCGCAAATCAAAGGAGCCGGTGGGGCGGACGCTGGATTTTCTCGCGCAGGAAATGAACCGGGAAATCAACACCATCGGCTCGAAGGCGAACGACGCGGTGATTTCGCGCGAGGTGGTGACGCTGAAGGCGGAGCTGGAGCGGTTCCGCGAACAGGCGCAAAATGTCGAATGACGAAACCCGAAATCGTAATGACCAATGAATTCCAAATGACGAATGACAAATGGCCAAATTGTTGCCGAAACTCCATTCGTCATTCGTCATTCGTCATTTTCACGCGATGAAAAAGAATCAATCCAGTCCGTTGCTCATCCTGATTTCCGCGCCGTCGGGCGCCGGCAAGACGACGTTGTGCCAGCACTTGCTCCAGGCGCGCCCGGAAATGACGCGCGCCATCACCTGCACAACGCGCGAGCCGCGTCCGGGCGAAAAGAACGGCGTGGATTATTATTTTTTCAGCGCGACGGAATTCCAACGGCGCAAGCGGGCGGGCGAGTTCATCGAGCATGCGACGGTTTATGGCAACCACTATGGCATCTTGAAGTCCGAGCTGCTCGGCAAGCTGCGTTCGGGCCGGGACGTGCTGCTGAACGTGGATGTGCAGGGCGCGGCGACGATCCGCAGGCGTGTGCGGTCGGTGCCGGAATTGAAACGCGCGCTGGTGACGGTGTTTCTCGCGCCGCCATCCATCGCGGAGCTGGAAGCGCGGCTGAAAAATCGAGCGGCGGACTCCGCGGCGGCCATCCAAAAGCGGCTCGCGGTGGCGCGACGGGAAAGCGCGCAGTGGAAGAATTTTGATTATCTTCTGACCAGTTCCACGAAGCCGGAGGATTTGCGGCGGGCGCTGGCGATTGTCGAGGCGGAAAAAATGCGGGTGGCGCGGACGGAAGCGCCGGAATTTTGAATTGCAGATTTTTGATTGCGGATTGCGGATTTGGATTAAGATTCAGCCATGAGCGTTTCAAAAAAAATCATTCTCGGAGTCACCGGCTCAATCGCCGCGCACAAGGCGGCGGATCTGGCATCGCTGCTGACGAGGCAAAAATGCGACGTGCGCGTGGTGATGACCGCAGACGCGCAGCGGTTCATCACGCCGCTGCCGTTCAAGACGTTCACGCGCCACCCGGTCGTCACGAATCTTTACGACGAGGACGAAGGCTGGCAGCCGGCGCACATCGAACTTGCGGATTCGGCGGATTTGCTGGTCATCGCGCCAGCGACGGCAAACGTGATTGCGAAGCTGGCACAAGGCATCGCCGACGATGCGCTGACTTGCATCGCGCTGGCGTTGAATCCGAAGGCAAAAATTTTGATCGCGCCGGCTATGAACGGAAAGATGTGGCTGCACCCGGCCACACGGGAGAACGTGAAGATTCTGAAGTCGCGCGGCGCGGAGTTCATCGGGCCGGACGAGGGGATGCTGTCGTGCGGCTACGAAGGCATCGGCCGGTTGTGGCCGGTGGAGAAGATTGCGGAGCGCGCGTTGAAATTGTGAGACCGAGACTCCGCGCCGCCGGGCGCGGTCTGTTTGTCCATGAAACTTATTGATTGGGAACGCCTCAAAGGACTGCGCCGGATGCTGGTGACGGACAGGCCGGAGCCGACGCATCAGGCGGAGCGCATCGTGGCAATGCAACGCGACGTGGTGCTGCCGTCGAAGGCGGGCGTGATCTTGGTGGTGTTTTATTACCTGTTTCTTTCGGACTGGAATTACGAGACGCCGACAACGCGGTTGGTGGTGCAAGACACCCTCAAAGATTATTTTCTGGTCTATGTCCTCTGCAATTGTTTAGGCGCCCTGTTTTTTTACCGCTGGCGGCGGCTGCCGCCGGGCCTGTTTCAGTGGCTGGCGTTCACGACGGGGCTTTTGGATGGATTGTTTATCACGGGATTGACGATTGTCACTGGCGGTTTCGACAGCATTCTGTTTTGGGTGTTTCCCTGCCTGATCGTGCTTAATGCCTTGAGCATTCCCCTGGCGGTGCCACAAATTGTGCTCAATCTGCTGTTGAGCCTGTTTTATTTGAGCGCGGGATTGATCCTGCCGGGCATTGGTGAGGGGACGGCCATGATTGCCGTGCCGGGGCGCAGCGTGCCGGCCATTCATGCCACGAACCAAATTGTCCACGGGGCCAGCGAACCCGCCTTCAAGTTGCGCAAACTGCCGCGGTCGAACGATGTTGGCGACGAAAATTTGCCGGCGGAGATCTCCATGGAAGCCTCCCTGCTCCGCGTGTCGGTGCTGTGGCTGCTCACGCTCTGCTGCTATGGCGCGCAGGTGTTGGTTGAGCGCCAGCGCATCGCGCTGGAGGAGGCGGAGGAATTTGCCGCGCGGGAAAACCAGTTGCATTCCGCCGGCCGGCTGGCCGCCGAGTTCGCACACCAAATCAAAAATCCACTGGCGGTCATCAACAACGCCGCGTTCTCGCTGCAACGCTCGTTGCGCACCGGAAAGGGCGACTCGGCGCGGCAAATTGAAATCATCCAGGAGGAGGTCGCGCGCGCCGACCGCGTCATCACACAAATCACGGGCTACGCGCAGTTGAGCGAGGGCCGCGTCGAGAAACTGGATGCCGTCGCCGAACTGGATCGCGCCATCGCGCAGGTTTTTCCGCCCGCGGTGCCGACCGGGATAAATATCCACCGCGAATATGCCGCGCATTTCCCGCCGTTGCTGATGCAGCGCGGACATTTGTCGGAAATCCTCGTGAACCTCCTGCAAAACGCGCGTGAAACAATTGGGCAGACCGGCAATGTGTTTGTCACTGCCAAGTGCCACCGCGATTATTCCATCGAGATTTCCGTGCGCGACGACGGTCATGGCGTTCCACCGGACAAAACCGAGCGCATTTTTGAGGCTTATTTCACAACCAAGGAAAAAGGCACCGGACTCGGTCTCGCCATCGTCAAACACAACGTCGAGCTTTACGGCGGCACGGTGCGCCTCGAATCCAAGTCTGGTCATGGCGCGACTTTCGTTGTATTCTTCCCCGCCAAAGCGCTGATGAAATTATCCAAAACATGAGCGTGCCACTGCCACCAGTGCTCGTCGTGGACGACGAGAAGAACATGCGCCAGTCGTTGCAGACGGTGCTGGAAGACGAGGGCTATGTCGCGCGCGCCGTCGAATCCGCCGAGGAGGCGCTGGAACTGCTCGCGCGCGAGGAATTTTTCATGGTCATCACCGATGCGCGGCTCGGCGGGATGAGCGGCTACGATTTTCTGGCCCGGACGCGCAACCAGTGGCCGGATTTGCCCGTGCTAATGATCACCGCTTACGCGACGCCCAAGCTCGCCGTCCAGGCCATCAAGTCCGGCGCAATTGACTACGTCGCCAAGCCGTTTGCGCCCGAGGAATTGCTCCACGCCGTCGCCCGGTGCGCCGAACGGCACCGGCTCCTGCGGGAAAACGCCGCGTTGCGCACGCGCGCCGGTGAAACGGTCACACTTGACCAGATTGTCGGCGAATCACCGGAGATGCGGGAACTGCGAAAATTGATCCAAACCGTCGCGCAAACCGACGCGCGCGTCTTGATTCTCGGCGAGAGCGGCACCGGCAAGGAACTCGTCGCAGGCGCGCTGCATCATTTGAGCCGGCGGTGCGAAGCGAATTACATCCGCATCAACTGCGCCGCGATTCCCGAGACGCTGCTAGAAAGCGAATTGTTCGGCCACGAAAAAGGCGCGTTCACTGGCGCGTTGAAACAAAAGCCGGGGCGGGTCGAGGAAGCCGACGGCGGCACAATTTTCCTCGACGAAATCGCCGACATGAGCAAGCCGCTTCAGGCCAAGCTGCTCCGCTTTCTTGAGGACGGCACGTTCACGCGCGTCGGCGGCACGCATGAGTTGCGCGTCAATGTCCGCCTTATCGCCGCAACGAACCGCGACCTCGCGCAGGCCATCGCCAGGGGCGAGTTTCGCGAGGATTTGTTTCACCGGCTGAATGTCGTGCAAGTCCTACTGCCTCCATTGCGCGACCGCGGCGACGATGTTCTGCTCCTGGCGGAACATTTTATAAAAATGTTCCGGACCTCGATGACCAAGAACGTGGACGGCCTCACCCCCGCCGCGCGGCAGAAAATGCTGCTGCATCGCTGGCCCGGCAACGTCCGCGAATTGCGCAACGCCATCGAGCGCGCGCTGATTTTGGAAACCGCGCCCGAAATCCAGCCTTCCAGCCTGCCGGATTTTCAAGTTGAGGCGCGGCTGGCCAAAGGCATGCCGGCCCAGCCCGCCCCGGGCGAATCGCTCGACGCCGCATTGATGCGGATCGAGCGGGAATTGATCGCCGGCGCGCTGGAGCAAAATGATTCCAACATGGCACGCGCCGCTGAACGGCTCAAACTGACCCGCCATTCGCTCCGTTACCGGATGCAGCGGCTGGATATGCGGGTCGGCGACAGCGTGGTGAACGAAACCTGATCATACGATGGACGACATAACCGCATTCCCCACGACCACCAACCAGATGCCGCCGGGCTTTTTTGACCTTTTGATCGTGCTTGGCGTCATTGTGATGGTGTCGCTGATTGCTTGTTTCTGGGTGCTTTCAAATGCCAAAAATAAGAAAAAACAGGCGAAACACCATCATCACCACCATCATCGGAAGGGTTATAGTGAACAATTCAACAATAACACCCGCGGCATCAAGGAACTCATCTGGAAACACCGGCGGCGTCATCATCGCGAACACCGTCCCCTCAATCCCACGCTCGCCCAAACCGGCGGCCTGCCGCCCGTCCGCGAAGCCGATCAACCGCCGCCCCCGCCCCCGCCGTGATGCAACACAGCCGCGCCATCACCCGCAAAAGCGCGTCCAATCTCGCGCTCGCCTTCGTTCTCCTGCCGCGCCCCAAACGCGACGCCATGACCGCGCTCTACGCCTTCTGCCGTGAAGTGGACGACGTGGCCGACAACGAGGCCGAGCCGGCGGAGACGCGGCGCGGGCGGCTCGCCGAATGGCGTGCCGACGTGAAACGCGCATGCGAAAATCAATCGCCGCTGTTTCCCGTCAACCGCGAGCTTCAGCCCGTCATCCGGCAATTCAACCTGCGCTTCGAGCTGTTCGACGACCTGATCAAGGGCTGCGAAATGGATTTGGACATCAAGCGCTACGAAAATTTTGAGGCGCTGGAACAGTATTGCCATCACGTCGCGTCCGTCGTCGGCTTGTTGAGCATCGAGATTTTCGGCTACAAAAATCCCGCATGCCGCGATTACGCCGTCCATCTCGGCAAGGCGCTGCAACTGACAAACATTTTGCGCGACGTGAAAACCGACGCCGCGCGCGGCCGTATTTACCTGCCGCAGTCCGAACTGAAAAAGTTCAACGTCGCCGAGGACGAA
>JBEKRA010000031.1:0-11088 GCA_049519195.1 Verrucomicrobiota bacterium | reverse complement strand
CTGCGTTCGCCCGTGCCGACCTGGTCTTTGCGGTGCGCGGCGTATTTCGCGTTTTCCTCGGCGATTTTTCTTTCGAGCAGGCGCGAGCGCAGCACCTTCATCGCCTTCACCCTGTTCTTTTGCTGCGAACGCTCGTCAGCGCAGCGGACAATCAGCCCGCTCGGCTTGTGAATGATTTGCACCGCGGAATCGGTGGTGTTGACACCCTGGCCGCCCTTTCCGGACGCGCGGCAAACGTTGATTTCGATTTCGTCGGGTTTGATCTCGACATCCACTTCCTGCGCTTCGGGCAGCACGGCGACAGTCGCGGTGCTGGTGTGGATGCGGCCCTGCGCCTCGGTCGCGGGCACGCGCTGAACCCGGTGGACGCCGCTTTCGTATTTCATCCGCTTGAAGACGTCCGTGCCGGTGATGGTAAAAATGATTTCCTTGAATCCGCCGAGGTCGGAGGGATTCGAGTCCATCGTTTCAACTTTCCAGCCGCGCGCCTCCGCGTAGCGGCAATACATCCGGTAAAGGTCGGCGGAAAACAGCGCGGATTCGTTGCCGCCCGCGCCGGCGCGGATTTCGATGATGGTGTTGCGCGAATCCGTCGGGTCCGGCGGCACAAGCCCGAATTGGATTTGCTGCGCGAGGCGCTTCTCGCCAGCTTCGAGCCGCGCGATTTCCTCTTTTGCCATCAGCGCGAGTTCGGACTCCGGTGGCTCACTTTTCAACAACGCGCGGTTCTCGTCCAGATGCGCCAGCGTCTTCAAATAATTTTCGCCCTGCGCCACCAGCTCCTTGAGCCGTGCGTATTCGCGGGACAATTCCTGCGCGCGCTGCGGATTATCGAAGACCTTCGGGCCGCTCAAGGCGGCCTCGACCTCGGCAAAGCGGCGGCGGAATTTTTCGATGTGCGGCGTCAGGTCCATTTCAAATTAATTTAGCCACAGATGAAACACAGATTGAACACAGATAAAAACTTTCTGTTTGCGCGAACGCCGCAAATGGGAGCGAAGCAAAATTTCCCCGCGCAACCTCCGCGCTTTTTATGCGACACGATTCTGTTTTCCATAATCTGTGTTTCATCTGTGTCAATCTGTGGCTGAACAAAAAAGAAACCGCCTGCATTCTGCCGGAGCAGCGTGCAGGCGGATGAAATGCAGGCAGCTAAACCTTCTTTTTCTTTTTCGTGGCGAACGCGGCCTTGGCGGCCTCCGTCTTGGCGGCGCGCTGCTGGAACTTGTCCACGCGACCGGCGGTGTCCACGAATTTCTGCTGGCCGGTGTAGAACGGATGGCAGACGTTGCAAATGCCGACGATGATGACCGGCTTGGTGGAGCGCGTCTTGATCACGTTGCCGCAGGCGCAACGGATTTCCGCGTCCACATATTTCGGATGAATGTCCGTCTTCATAAAAAAGGGCTTCAAACCTATCAGGAAATCGCCATATGACAAGGGGGAATTTCACATCAAAATGCCGGGGGGCGCATATCAAAAAATGAGGGGGTATCCCGCTCGCGAAAAATCCAATGTTTATTGAGGTTTCATCAACGCCTTGAATTTGTTGACTGATCGCCGTCATCACGTCATTGGAGCCGTCTCGACAATTACAGAAAGTCGGGTTTGTCCTCGGAACCGCTGAAAACACTCGGTTTTACAGAACACCTTGCAAAAACAAAGGGGAGATGGGGTTTGCTTGGTAGGTGCTCATTTTTTGATATGCGTTCAATGCCGGGCGCAAAACGGGCGGCCAAAACCGGGCTTGAGATTCGCCGTCGCGCGGCGCAAGTTAACGGCCTCGCGCGCGTGGCGGAATGCCAGCCGCTCACCGAAGATGGCCCGGTGTGGAATTACCTAGTGGGCCAACGGAAGATCGAGCCGGAAGCGCTCAAGTGGTTCGACGTGCGGGAAGTCATCAGCAAAGGCCAATGGGTGATGGCGTTTCCGTATTTCGCGGCAGCGGCAGAGGATCAGTCGGCAAACATTTTGGGCACGACGGCGACGCCGGAATGGCTGAAGTTCGAGGCGTTGGAACGGGTCGGCGGGAAGAAGCGCGAGTGGACATCCAAGGGGCCGGAAAAAGCATTGTGGGGGATGCAACTGGCGGCACGATCGGAGTTCAAGGACGCGCGAGCGGCGGTGATTTGCGAGGGCGAAAAGGACTCGCCGACGTGGGCGAGCTACGGATGTCATAAGTGGGGCGTGTTGCCAGTGAGCGTGCCGTTCGGGGCAAAGTGGAACTCCGTCGCCTACTCGCCCTCTGCAACACCGCCAGCGCAATTTCAGGTGTTGCCGTGAACTTAGTTCGGGGCATGGTGCCAAAGCGCAAATATCAACGAAGCACTCCCATTGCCAGAGAAAGACCGGGGCGGATTGGAAAAAAGACTCAAAAAAAAACGACTTGCAAACCTGTGGAGCAGGAAGAAAATCACAAAAAGGCCCAAGCCGGTCCTGGGCCAGAAACCAAATGGGAAATGTCAATTTAACTTTAGAGAAGGCATCTATGCGTCCCAAACTTGATTATCTTTGGCTGGAAATAACGGCGAATTGCAACCTTAATTGCAAACATTGTTATGCCGAATCGGGTCCCGATAAGCCCCTTATTGAATCACTTTCTCTCAACGATTGGATTTCTGCTCTCGAAGAGGCTGCCGCACTTGGTTGCCGCAAAGTGCAATTTATAGGCGGTGAGCCGACCATCCATCCTGATCTCCCCCAATTAATTTCAACAGCACGTTCACTTGGATTTGAGTCCGTCGAAATATACACCAATGGCACATTATTCAACTCCCATTTAAAAGAGGTCTTTCTTCGCCATCGTGTTGCATTGGCTTTTTCAGTTTATTCTAACGAATCGACTGGTCATGAAGCCGTCACACTTCGTCCTGGTAGTTTCAACAGAACAATGGAATCAATACGTTGGGCTGTTCATGAAAGGTTGCCTGTCCGGGTTGGTATTGTTGAAATGGATGCAAATCAAGGTCGCGGTTATTCGACGAAGCGTCATCTCCATGAAATCGGCGTCAAACATGTAAGGCGTGATCGTTTGCGCGGTGTGGGTCGAGGGAATGTTGCACACACAAATGATTCACTTCGCGAGCTCTGTGGTTCGTGTGTGAAGGACAGGCTTTGCGTCACAGCGAATGGCATGATTTATCCCTGTGTTTTCTCTCGTTGGCGCCCGGTCGGCGATTTCAAGAATGGTCTTGCTGCTGCTCTCTCTGGAAAGAACATGTCAGTATTTCGGGATGATATGCTCCAAATCCACCGCCCAATGTCGAATGTCTCGCAGCAGCATTTAAACAGCACCATTGCTGAAGACCCTGATCCATGCAATCCCGATCAAGACCCTGGCCCGTGCAACCCGGAACAACCTTCGGCAAAGAAAAAATATTTAGTTCTTAAAGAACAATCTAATGGTTTGTGCAACCCTGACATTCCACCCATCCCTTGTAATCCTGAAGTTCCACCGGTTCCGTGTAATCCCGAAGTTCCACCGGTTCCGTGTAATCCCGAAGTTCCACCGGTTCCGTGTAATCCACCCGGGGATTTGGCAACACACTCAAGGAACAGCGTTAGAACCAAATAGTAAGAAGTGCGTGACGGTAACAGGCGTAGCCTGACTGAAGATATTAGCCCTTCAAGGAGTAGCTGACGTCGGGAACCACCCCAACATTCTCGATCGGCTGACCGTTCGCGCACCAAGCCATCGTCCAAGTTACGGTTAATGACTCGATCCCAAAATCGACTGAACTGGGGATTGCGCGGTAAAGGCGTGTCGGATTATACCAATTGTAGTTTGATATTGCACTATTATGGTGATACGGGTAAAGAAGGACATGCCGAAACGATACCACTTGAATCGGCCTGATTTGGCGCAGGCTGTGGCCGATGAATTACGGACTTGCCAAGATGTCAAAAGCCAGCAGCGCCTATTGGCCGCAAGACTGGCCGCCAGCGGGCAGTTGACCGCCGTGCAGATTGCCGGGCAGTTAGGCATCAGCCGCCGCTGTTTTTTCGACTGGATGAACGCGCTGAAGGCCGGCGGGGTGGCTGGACTGCTGGAGCGTCAGCACGGTGGCGGGGCCGTGCCACAAGTGCAAGGCGACGCCCTCAAAGAACTCCTGGCCGGACTGCAATCGGGCCGGTGGAAGCGGGCCAAGGAGATTCAGCACTGGCTGCGGGAGCGGCATGCGATCCGCCTCAAGCTGGCCGGGGTCTATTACTGGCTGGGAAAATTGGGCGGGGTCTTGAAAGTGCCGCGCAAGACCCACGCGCAAAAAGACGCGGTGCAGGCCGAAACCTTCCAACAAACGCTCTGCGAACAGTTGGCGAACTTGAACGTGGCTGGTGGAAGGCCGGTGCGCCTGTGGGTGGCCGATGAACACCGTTACGGCTTGATCCCGGTGGTGCGCAAATGCTGGACGCTACGGGGGGTGCGTCCGACAGTGCCGTATCGAACCAAGTATGAATGGAGGTTGGGCGCGGCAGCGGTTGGGTTTCCGCCGCGGCAGAGTTTTCATAAAAAACACCGGAGCAACGGCGCAACAGGGACCTCAAGTTTTCAAAAGCGAATGCGGTAGAATTTTTTCGGAGCCGTCATGACAGGCGAGTAGGGCGAAACATCCGTCACGTCGTTAAATGGACCAGTGACGTCGTCGGCTTCCTGCAGCGTGCCAACCGGCCAGGACAACTGCAACTGGCCGGCCGGGAAATTCACGCTGATCGAGGGCAGCGGGAAAACAATCACATGGAATGTTTGCGTGGCCGAGAGACTGGGCGCGCCATTGTCGGTGACGACGACGCTGATCGTGTTGGTCCCGGGCGCGGAAGCCGGCGTCCACTGAAATTGTCCGGTGGCGGGGTTGATCGTGGCGGCAGCGGGCGCGCCCGCGCCGAGCGAGAAAGCCAGGGTTTGCGCGGGCACGTTCGTATCGGTCGCGCTGGCGGTGAACACAAGCGTCTGGCCGACGATCATTTCCACGTCATTGATCGCCGCGAGAATCGGCGGCGTATTGGGCAGCACATTCGCCGCGCGCGGCGTGGGAATGACGAAGGAAACGATGTTGGCGCTGCCATCCTGAAACCGGCCCTGGCTCACATCGCTCGTCTGCGCGCCGAAAGTGACGGCGTCAATCTGCGTTCCGTCCGCGGCAAAAATTCCGATCGCCTCGCCGCCTTTGCTCAAGGCGAAATTCACATGCAGATCCGCGCGGTTGGTGTTGTTCTGGGAACTTTCATTGTCGGCCCAGACGAGCAAATAACCCCGCGGCGGAATGAGGTAATGACCGTTGTTTGGCACGAGGAACTTGGTTTTGTCGGTCAGCGTGTCGGTCAGGTAATAGCCGCCGAGATCAACGGTGTTGGTGCCGGGGTTGTATAGCTCGAACCAGTCTTCGTAGTCATTATCCGCCGGATCGGCGAGCGTGATCGTGTTGTCCGCCATCCATTCGTTGATGGAGGCGGTGATCGGCGGCGACGCGGCGCTGTTGGTCGCGCCCGGCGTGAACTGGAACATGTTCGCGCGATAAAACGGCTGGCCGTCCGGCATGTCGCCATAACTCCAGTTGGAGGGAAGCGCGTTGTAGGTCAGGTAATCGAGAATCTGCACCGCATTGCTGACCGTGCGCGAAAGCGCGATCTGCCCGCTGCCGGAAGCGAGCCGGAAATTTGCGTGCGGCGCTGTGGCGGTGGACTGGTTGGTCTGATTGTCGCACCACACCAGGAGAAAACCGCCGGCGGGCACGGAGACATTCGTCGGGAATGCCCAGCGCGAGAGATTGGTGTAGCTGTCGCTCAAATAACAACCGCTCAAACCAATGGCATTCGTGCCGGAATTGAATAATTCCACCCACGGATCGCGCTGGCCAAAGTTGTCAAGCGGACCGGAAATGTTGTCAGCCTGCACTTCATTCAGCCACAGCGTGGGAAAAACCGCGATTGATCCGAAAACTGCATTCGTTGCGCCCGGTGTGGCGGGTGTCGCCGGCGCGACTGCCGGCGGCGCCGGATTCAAGGTAACTTGCGGAACGTTGAGGGTGAGTCGCACGGTCAACGGCCCGCCGTTCGTCGTGGGCAGATACCAAAAGCTCAAAGCATACGGCTGGCCCGTCGTGATGGCCGGCGTGATGTTCTGATAAATCGCGTTGTTGTTGCCGGAACCGGCGGCGGTGGCGACGAGATGCAGACTGGCGTTGCCATTGTGTTTCACGGCGGTGCTGATGGCAGAGCTGGCGAAATTGGCGGTCAAATTCCACGTTCCGGTCAGGCTCGATTCAAAGCCGCCGTTTGTCACCACGTTCACGCCCACGTCCGGCACAGTGCCCGCGACGAGCTTCACGTCGTCGAGGTAAATGTCGCCCGCGCTTTCAAGGTAGAGGTAAATTTTGGAACCGCTGACGTTGCCATTGGTGGAAACATAGACCCAAGCTGGCGCGCTGGTGTTGGTGCTGGCGGTGGCCGTGGACCAGTTTGCCACGCGGCTGTTGTCCTGCGTCGGGTCGCGCAGTTGCAGCGACATGCCAGGCGCGGTTGCCGGCCACGGACTGCCGGCTTCATAGCGCACGCGGTCCACGACATTGGTTTGGTTGGACTGCAGCAGGGTGAGTGTTTCGCCGTCGGACTGGAGGTTGCCGGAAAACTCGTCGGCCACCAAAATCCCCGCGCCATACAAATTTCCGAAGGCGACGCGGTTTTTGGCGAGCACCTGAAATCCGCGGGGACCAATGTTTGCGCCGTTGGGAAACGTGTAGGACAACCCGTGGATCGTCCAGCCGGACAGGTCAAACGCGTTTGTTGTGGACGTGTTGAACAGCTCGACGAACTCGCCGCCCGGCAACGCGGCGTTGAATTGAATTTCATTGAACACGACGGAGCCGGCGGGCGATGGCGGCACGGAAGAATATATTTTTATCACCGCGTTGCTCTCGCCGGCGATGACATTGCCGGTGGTATCGAGGCCAACGACGCTGAAATAATTGCTTCCATTTTGCAGCGGCACGGTCGCGATCCAGTTGGAGACACTCGTCCAGCGAATCGCCCACGGCGCGCCGTTGATGGTGAGCGTGGTGGCGTCAATGGGAGCCGTGCCCTGCAAAATTCCAAGGCCGTTGCTGACGGTCACGGTTGAATTTACCGTAAAATTCGCGGCGACATTTGCAAGCTGGGTCAAAATGTAGCCGCGGCGCTGATCGGCATAATCCTTGAGCGGTTGCAGCGTGGTGCCGACGCCGTTGGCGGTGAGCGCGGCATCAATCGGATCCACGCGCGCGGCGAAAGTGGCCGGAACCAACGGGCCGTTGACCGCGGCCTGAAATGCCCGCCAGTAAGCGCGTTGAAATTCTGGAAATGCGCGGAGCGAATCCATCACCGGCTCGTTGCTGCCAAACAACGGGTCCGTGGTGGAGTTGCCGCCGCTGCTGAACACAAAGTCAATATCCCATGGCAACAGACACCAGCCGCCGGCGTCCGGCTTGTAGGCATACATGTTCTTGCCACGCGTGTAGCCGTAGCTGTCCCAGTTGCCGACGATGCGGTTCAATGCAAACACCCGCATGAATTCTTCCACATTCATCAAGGCGAGAACGTGCGTGCGGAACGGCTCGGGCTGGCTGCTATTTAGGGCGTCCACCAGCGCGAGCAAATTCGTGAACGCATCGGAGGATTCGCCGTAGCCGCGCGGTCGCCAGTTCCAGCGGTAGCGCGCCGTCTTTTTGACTCCGCCCGTGGTGACGAACTTTTGCAGCGTGGCGTCCACGTTGCCCAACATGTTGTCGCCGGAGTCGTTGAATTCAAACCAGTCCTCGATCTTGTGAAGATCGCCGTTGTCATCATCCTTGAAAAATTCGCTCACAACCTCGCGGCTGGGCTGCTGGCCGTCTTCATAGACTTGAAAACGCTGCTGGCCATTGAAGAAAAGATGGATGTAGCGGCGGTTCAAGTAAGGCGTTCCCAGCTTGTGCGCAATCCAGAAAGCGTCGCGCTCCGCTTGAAATGTGGGATCGCTGTTAAGATTGCCGATGGTGAAAAGGCCCAAGCTTTCGGAACCCAGCACCATGTCATCCGATGCCAGATCAACCTGATAATCGCAGGCATTGCCGTCCGGGGAATTGTAGCCCGGAGCGTGAAACGGGCTGCCGCTGTAGTGCGTGCCGGCGTTGTAAACGACGCGGCAGCCGTCGTAAACGAACGTGGCGTCCAGCAAACGCTGGCTCAACTTTTCCCGCGTCGCCCAGCGCGTCACATTGGATTGAGTCAGCCAGAGGCGATAATCCCCAAATGTTCCCGTCGGTGGGGCCTCGCCGAAACCGACGAGGCATTCGCGCACTGGCGCATCGTTCGGAAACCGGCTGGATGCCATCGGGGTGCCGCCGTCAAACGCTTCGATGTAAAACGCGACGCGAGTGCCAGACGCCTGGGCTGGAATGACCGCGGTATAAAGACCCGCACCGCGATAGGTCATCTGGGCCGGGGTGAAGTTCGCCGCCGGATCAACGCGATATTTCAACACCGCCTGTGAGATGCCATCCGGATCGTCCATTTGCGCGGTGACGATGACGCTGTCAGTCGCCGATGGCAAAACCGGCCAGTGACTAACACCGTTGATGGCCGGCCCGCTGTTGGCGCGATATTGCGTGTTGCGCAAACCGGGCGAACCCAGATTGCGCGTGGCGATGGTATCGCCGGTTGCCTCCAGCCAGTTGCCGTGCAGGCGCAGCAGAATTTCGGGATGACCTTTCAGCCATTTCACTTTCGCGCGCAACGTTGCGGTTGAGCCTTGTGTGAGCGTTTGTGACAGCACGGTGCGAATGCGGTTCGCGCCCGTGTCACCCTTGTCGGTCGCAATGATATGCAGGCATCCGCCCGTGTAACCGCCGGTCGCTTCCCAGTGCGAATCCTCGTGGTTGCCCTGACAAAACCAGCCGCTGGAATCCGAGTCGAATGTGGAATTGACGACGGCATTGCCGCCGCCGGAGGACACGGCTTCGACGTTGTCGATCAGGCACTCGCCGGCTCCCTGCAACATAATTTGCAGTTGGTCGGCATTAGCCATCGCGCCGTTGTCGAGCGTGCCGGTGAATTCCACCGTGATCCAGCCGCTCTTGGAAGTTTCATCGCTGTCGGCCCAGGTCGTCGCAAGATTGCCGTTGGCGCGGGCATCCACGCGTTCCAGGCTGCTGCCGCCTCCGCCCGACCAGTTGCCCCAGCGTCCGCCGGTGCCGTATTGCACCTGATCCACGACGATATGGATGATGTTCGTCGCCAATTGGCCAAAATCATTGGTGGTCTTCATCCCATGAGGTTTATCGAGCGTTATCAAGTCGCCGCTGTTGCCGAGCTTGCCGCTGTAATTGCCAAGCACCACCGACGGGGACAGGCCCGGATGCGTGGCGAGCAGGTTGGTGGCGTCTTTGGCAACGACCAGATAAGCATTGGATGCAATCGTGGCGCCGACTGGAAAGGTGTAGCTGATGCCGCCGCGCAACCGCCATTTGTCGAGAGCAACGGCGTTGGTGCCGCGATTGAAGATTTCCACAAACTCGTCAGCGTCCGATCCGCTGACCGGCTTATACATGATTTCGTTGATGACCACATCGCTGGCCAACGGACGCGCGTTGGCAGTGCCGAAAGTTGGCGAGGTCAGACGGCGGAATTCCGGCGCTCCGTCTGGGTAGCGGCCGAAGGCGACGCCATTTTCCTGGGGGCCGATCCGTAACACGTCAATGACCCGGCTGCCGTCGCTGCTGATCACATAAAAGTCATCACCCGCGGCATTCAGGGCAAATCCGAGTTGCGTGGCGGTGTAAGCCAGAAAACCCCGCGCCGGAATGGTGGTGCCGTTGGGGATGCGGAATCTGTTCGTGTCGGCATGATCCGTCAAATAGCACCCGCCCAGGTCAACCGGCGACGCGCTATAATTAAACAGTTCGACGGAGTCTTCCTGCGGCGGGTCGGTGTGGGTGAGGACCTCGTTGATCATCACCGTGCGCCACGGGTTTGTTGTGCTGACATCGTTTGTTCCCGGTGAACCGCCGATCCGGTCGCTCGCGCTCCAGGCGCGGGGATCGGCCTCGCCATAACTGGGGCGCGCGAGCACCAACGAATGTCCCGCGCCGTCAACGGCGGCTGGCCAGGGCGATTCATCGCTGTAATTAACTTCCAGAAGAACAGCGCCCAGTTCGTCGCGCAACCGGATGGTTGCGCCGCCGTTGTCGAGCACGTTCGTCAAATTACCGGGTGTCGAATTGGTCAACGGCCCGAGCACGCCGGTCAAACCAAAAACCGTTTGCACGTCGGCGGGTTTGGGGGCGACGATGAGATAGCTGCGCGCCGCGATGACGGTCCCGGTTGGAAAATAATAACCGACGTCCCCACCGATGTGGTAGCCTGTCAAATCTTCCGGCCACGGATTCGAGTTGTAGAGTTCGATGAATTCAAGATTGCGCCCGTCAGTTCGCGGGGCAGGATGATACATGATTTCAGAAATGACCAGGCCAGTCGTGCGGCTGCATGGCCCGGGCGGTTCGTTGGTGCCAGTGATCTGGCTTACGTCCACCGGCGTATAGGTTAATACAAAACTCTGCTGGCTGTTTGGCAGTATGGTGTTGGGAGTTTGCGCCAGATCTTTGACGTTGTTAACGGTGATCGTGTAAGATGTATTCCAAACGAGCGTGGTCGTTTTGAGAACCACGGTGAAACCGTCCGCCAGCAACGTGGCTTTGAGAACTGATGCGCCGTTGTTCAAGGAATAGTTGGTGGCGCTGGCGGATGACACCGGATCAAGCGGTTCGGAAAATCCCATCGTGATGAGTGTGTTGTCGCCAAAGTTTTGAACCGAGGAGATGGCGGGCCGCGTGGTGTCGGCGGTCACGGTGAGTGTGGCGACGAAGCTGTTGCTGGTGCCGATGGCATTGACGGCGCGGCATTGGAAAGTGCTGCCGTTGTCGGCAAGGTGCACAGTGTTCAAGGCGCAGGCCGATGTCGTTGCGCCGGGAATGTTGGTTCCGTTGCGCAGCCATTGAAATGACGCGCCGAACGGGTTGGACAATTGCACGAAGAACGTTGCGCTGCCGCCTTCCGTCACGGTCATGTTCGTCGGCTGAA
>JBEKRA010000030.1:0-11097 GCA_049519195.1 Verrucomicrobiota bacterium | reverse complement strand
TTGCGAGAGGCTGATGCCCGGCAGCCGGTTGGTGAACAAGCTGCAGGACTTGAATTACCGCGTCCAGACCGTCAACGGTCCGGGTAGTGTCCTAATTTGAATTTCAAATTTGCGGGCGGAGCGCGAGTTGTCCCAACTCGCAGCATATCCGCACTGTTCAGCCGCTGCGGATTGGGGACAATCCGCGCTCCGCGCCAAATCAGGACACTGCCACGATCCGGCCCCGATTGACTCTTTGGCAGGCATACATTATGTTGCATCGAATCGCGTTGCGGTTGGAAATTGCCGGTGATGATAATCATGAATTCTGCACGGCGCCGGATGATTGTTGCAACGCTCATTTCCCTTTTTACCATCGGGGAATGGGTTGCGGATTTGAACACCCCGCTGGGGATTTCCGACTGGGTGTGGTATGTCATCCCGCTGCTGCTGTCGGTTTATGTGGGCGGCAGGTCTTTGCCCTTTCTGCTGGCCGCCGTTTATTCGGTGCTGACACTGGCCGGTCTCTTTTTGTCGCCGCCGGGGATTGATTTCGATCTGGCGTTCTCCGGCCGCATGGTGGGCATCGGCGTGTTTTGGCTGATGGCACTCATCATCTGGCAGCGCAAGTGGAGGGTGGACGCGCTGTGGAAGTTAAACCGCGCCCTGCGCCTGATCAGCCTGTGCAATCAGGAAATGGTGCGCGCCACGGATGAGGGGGCGTTGTTGCAGGCTGTCTGCCGTATTGTGGTGGAAGCGGGCGGCTACCGCATGGCATGGGTCGGGTTTGCGGAGCGGGATAAAGCCATGTCAGTGCGACCGGTTGCCCATGCCGGCTTCGAGGAAGGCTATCTCGACAACTTAAATGTCACCTGTGCCGATGCCGGGCGCGGGCGCGGCCCAGTTGGCACGGCCATCCGCACCGGCAAGCCGGTGCCGGTCCGCAACATTGCCACCAATCCGGCTTTCCTTCACTGGCGCGCGGCGGCCATCGAGCGCGGTTATGCCTCGTCCGCCGCCCTGCCGCTGATTGACGAAAATGGCCGCTGCTTCGGCGCGTTGATGATTTATGCCGGGGAACCGGATGCCTTCGATTCCAAGGAAATCGAACTGCTGACCGAGATGGCCGGCGATCTTGCGTTTGGGATTGGCGCGCTGCGCCATCGGGCCGAGCGCCATCTGGCGGAGGAGGCATTGCAGGAATCGCAGGCGCTTTATCATTCACTGGTCGAGCAAATGCCCGTCGGCGTCTTTCGCAAGGACCGCGCGGGCCGCTACGTGTTTGTCAACTCCTTGTTCTGCAAGCTTTACGGCTTGAAGGCGGATCAAATCCTGGGCCGGACACCGGACGAACTCGTGCCGATGGAAATAGAGGCGCATGGCAATGCGCATCCTGAAATTCTTCAGTTGCTCCGCAATGGAAGCAAACACCATGAAGAAATTTTGCGCACCGGCAAGCCGGTTTACGTCGAGGAAACCCATCCCGCCGCCGGGGGCGCCGAACGGCATCTGCACGTGGTAAAATCGGCGGTATGCGATCCCGCCGGCAAAATCGTGGGCACGCAGGGCGTTCAATTTGACGTCACCGCGCTCAAGCAGGCGGAAACCGCGCTGAACTACGAACGTGATTTGTGGCGGACGCTGCTGGACAATTCGCCGGACCACATTTATTTCAAGGACACCCAGTCCCGCTTTATCAAAGCCAGCAAGGCCCAGGCCCGCCAGTTTGGGGTGAAATCCCCGGATGAAATGGTGGGCAAGACGGATTTTGACTTCTTCGATGAGGCGCACGCCCGTCCCGCGTTTGAGGACGAGCAGGAAATCATCCGCACCGGCCAGCCGATGATTGCCAAGGAGGAGCGGGAAGTGTGGAAAGACGGGCATGTCACGTGGGCGTCGAGCACGAAAATGCCGCTGCGCGACGCCGCCGGGAAAATCACCGGCATAATGGGCATTTCGCGCGACATCACCGAGCGCAAGCAGATGGAGGAAAAAATGGCGCTGGAGCAGGCGCGCTTCAAATTGATTTTTGGTTCCGTGCCAGTAGGAATCGCTTATTCCATCGAACAGCCGAACGGGCAATACAAATACACGCGCATTGTCAATGATGCCTACCTGGAAATTTGCGGGCTGACGCGCGAACAAGATCAGGTTCCGGGGATTTACCCGCGACTGACCCATCCCGAAGACGCCGCGCGTCAGCAGAAACTTGTCAATGAGCTTGTGAAGGACAAGGTTGGCAAATACGCGATGGAGAAACGCTACGTCAGACCGGATGGCAAGATCGTTTGGGTCGCATTTACTTTCCAGCGACGGAAGCTCCCCGACGGGAACTTCGAGGTTTTGATCACAGTGGTGGACATCACCGAGCGCAAGCGGGCGGAGGAGGTGCTGCGTCAGAGCCAGGAGGAATTCAAGGATCTGTTTGAGAATGCCCCCGTTGGTTTTCATGAAATCAATGCCGGGGGACGCTTGGTTCGCATCAACAACACCGAGTTGAAAATGCTGGGCTATTCCGCCGAAGAATTGCTGGGGCAATTGGTCTGGAAGATTTCCGCGGATGAAGAAACATCCCGCCGGGCCACGCTGGCGAAATTGGACGGGGAGCCGCCGCCGCCGGGAGGCTTCGAGCGGATGTTCCGCCGGAAGGACGGCTCCGCCTTTCCGGTGTTGATCAATGACCGGGTATTGAAACGGGAAGACGGCGCCATTACCGGCATTCGCTCGACCGTTCAGGACATCACCGGGCGCAAGCGGGCGGAACAGCAATTGACCGACGAGTTCAACTTCAACCAGAGAATCATATCGGGCGCCTCGGTGGGGATTATCGCCTACAAGTCGTCCGGCCAGTGCGTGCTGGCCAACGAAGCCGCCGCGCAGGCGATCAACGCCACCGTGCCCCGGCTTTTGGCCCAGAATTTCCGGCAGATTGTGTCCTGGCGCGTCTCGGGCATGATTCAAATGGCGGAAGAAGTTCTGGCCACAAAGGAATCGCGGCAGGGCGAGGCGCATTTCGTCAGCACGTTTGGCAGAGAAGTCTGGCTGTTGTGCCACTTCAGCCATTTCGTCCAGAACGGCGAATCCCATCTGCTGCTCATTTTCAACGACCTCACCGAAAAGAAAAAGCTGGAGACCCAGTTCCTGCGCGCCCAGCGCATGGAAAGCGTCGGCACGCTCGCGGGCGGCATCGCGCACGACCTCAACAACGTGCTGGCGCCGCTCCTCTTCGCCGTCCAGATTTTGAAGGGGAAAATTTCCGACGACGAGGGTCAACGAATGCTGAAAATCCTTGAGGCCAACGTCCAGCGCGGCGCAAACCTGGTCAAGCAGGTGCTGGCCTTTGGACGTGGAATCCAGGGCGAGCGCATCATGGTTCAACCCAAACACATCGCCAATGAAATCAAGCAGATTGTCCAGGAGACCTTCCCCAAATCCGTCGAGTTTGAATTCCAGTGCAGCCCCGACCTCTGGCTCCTCACCGGCGACCCGACGCAAATCGAACAAGTCCTGTTGAATCTTTGCGTCAACGCGCGCGACGCCATGCCTCGCGGCGGGAAATTGTCCCTGCAGGTGGAAAACAAGATGCTCGACGAAACCCGTGTTGGCGCGAATTCGGAGGCCAAGCCTGGACCATACGTGGTCATCAGCGTGACGGACACCGGGGCGGGAATGACCAAGGAAATCCAAGACCGGATATTCGAGCCTTTCTTCACCACCAAGGAATTGGGCAAGGGAACCGGCCTGGGTTTGTCCACCAGCCTGGCCATTGTCAAAAGCCACGAAGGTTTCATCACTTGTTACAGCGAGCAAGGCAAGGGCAGCACCTTCAAGGTTCACCTTCCGGCCAGCCCCGGCACGGCGGCCGCGGGACAGACGGCGGGGGGCAAATCTGGCCTGCCGTGCGGCCACAACGAACTGATTCTGGTTGTGGATGACGAGGAACCCATCCGCAACATCGCGCAAAAATTGCTGGAACGTTACGGCTACCGCGTCCTGCTGGCAGTCAACGGCGCCGAGGCCGTCAAACTCTACGCCGCCCGCCATGATGAAATTGCCGTCGTCCTCACCGACATGGCCATGCCGGTCATGGGCGGCTCCGCCGCCATTGCCGCGCTCCAGTCCATCAATCCGAAAGTCAGGATCATCGGCTCAAGCGGTTTTGAAATGAAAGACGACCCGGCCGGGGGCGACAACACCCGGCCACGGCACTTCATACCCAAGCCCTACAGCGCCGAAACTGTGCTGAACATGCTGCATGAAATCCTGCATGAAGATCCGGTGAAGTAGCAAACTTAGGACGCGGAACTCCACCGGACCGTCAGGCGGGCTGGAGCGGTTTAATAAAAAGTGTGGCCGCGCTTTGAAAGCCGCTGGATGATTCCGCGAGGTTTTGGACTGCGGCAGCCCTCTGTCGCTTTGCGTCGCCCGCCTTGTGGTGGAAAAGCGGCAGAGGGCTGCCGCAGTCCAAGACGCTGACGCGCGATTCGTTCACCCAAACCATCTTCGTGGCCACAGAATTTTTCAAACCGCTCTAAATCCGCTTCTCGTCTAGGTCAATCACGTCCACAAACGTCTTGACATCGTCGCGGTGCGCGCCGCCGCATTGTTCCTTGCGCATTTTCAGCCGCGCTTTGGCCGCTTCGTCATTCGGCAGCGGGCGGCTCAACATGTCCCGCCAGTGCGCGGCCTTTTCCGCCGGTGATTTTTTCACGTTTTGGCGCACCCAGTCGCACACCTCGCCGTCGGTGACGGAATTTTTTACCACGCCAATCATCTGCTCGTGCGTGACGCCGGCGGCCTTGAGCCAGAAGCCGTCGAAGCCCTTGCCGAAATTTTCCGTGTAATCGGAATGAAGTTTGCCGGCAAGGTGCAGGCGGATTTTGTCAATGTAACGCGGCAGGTAGTTCCAGCCGTCCATTGTTTCGCGCGGGCTGCGCGGATAAATGATTTCGCTCATGCGCGAATGTTCCAACAGACGGCGGAAAATTTCAAATTTGAAATTTGCATTTCCGCCGGGCAACCTCATCTTCTCCAGCATGAAACGATTCGATTTTGACGTGGTCATTCTTGGCGGAGGCAGCGCGGGCTATGCGGCGGCGCGGACGGCGGTGGGCGCGGGCTTGAAAACGGTTGTCATCGAAGGCGGTCGCGAGGTCGGCGGACTGTGCATTCTGCGAGGCTGCATGCCCACGAAGGCTTTGCTCTACGCGGCGGAAGTGAAGCATCTCGCGGAAAACGCGGAAACCTGGGGCGTGCGCGCTGGAAAAGTTTCCTTCGACTTCGCCAAAGTCGTGGCGCGCAAAAATGCGATGATTAAGGATTTCGCGGATTACCGCGTCCATCAACTCAACGCCGGGAAATTCAAATTCATCCGGGCCAACGCGAAATTTCTCGACGCGCACACGGTGGAATTGTTCTGGGAGCGCCGGCTTCCAGCCGGCGTGTTCCCGGAAAAGCAATTGCCGGCTGGAAGCCGGCGCTCCCGGAAACTCACCGCGAAGCATTTCGTTATCGCCACCGGCTCCAGCGTTGCGCCATCGCCTTTGCCGCAACTGGACAACATCGGCTTCATCACCAGCGGCGACGCGCTGACGCTGAAGCGGCTGCCGAAATCGCTCATCGTTCTCGGCGGCGGCGCGATTGCGTGCGAATTCGCGCAATTCTTCGCGCGCTTCGGCGTCAAGGTCACGCTCATCCAGCGCAGCGGACACGTTTTGAAGGAATTCGATGCCGACGCCGGGATGGAAATCGAGAAGGTCTTCCGGCGCGAAAACATCCGGGTTTTCACCGGCACGAAACTAGTGGACGCGAGGCGCGGCGGGAAATTGAAAACCATTTCATTTGAGCAAAACGGGAAATCCATTTCGGTTTCGGCGGAGGAGATATTATTCGCGCTCGGTAGAATTCCGAATACCGCGTCGCTCGGATTGGAAAGCGCCGGCGTGAAAATGGAGCAGGGGAGGATTGTCACCGATGAATTCATGCAAACCAGCGCGCCGCACATTTACGCGGCGGGTGATTGCACCGGGCCTCACGAAATTGTCCACATCGCGATCCAACAGGGCGAAATTGCCGGGGGCGATATTGTCGCGGCAAATTCACCGGAGCGCGGGCGGCTCGCCCGCGTGTTCACTCCTTGCGCCAAAAAATTTTAACTCGCGGGGGGGCCGCCCGCGCTCCGCAGCAAGGATTACCGGCTGCTCATTTCGGTCGTGTTCACCGAGCCGCAGGTGGCGTTTGTCGGACTGACGGAAAAGGAAGCGGCGGCGCGGAAGATTCCATTCATTGCGGCGAGTTATCCGTTCAACGACCACGGCAAATCGCTCATCATGGACGCGAAGGACGGTTTTGTAAAACTGCTGGCGAATCCGAAGTCCGGTGAAATTCTCGGCGGCAGTTGCGTCGGGCCGGTTGGCGGCGAACTCATCCACGAAATCGTAGCGGCGATGGCGAAGCGGATGACTGTTTGCGAACTGGCGGCAATGCCGCATTATCATCCGACCCTCGCGGAAATCTGGACTTATCCGGCGGAGGAACTGGCTTCGCGGATCACTGGCTGCTGATTTTCTTCCGCAGCGCGGCATCGTTCGGGAGCTGGGCCGCCCCCCGCTTCCATGTTTCCATGGCTTGTTCGGGTTTGCCCGCCTTCTGATATTGCTCGCCCAACAGGACGTAGGTTTGCGCAAACTGCGGTCGGGGTGGCATCGTTTCCTGCTGGTCAATCAGACTCGACAACCGTTGGATGACTTCCGGGCCTTTGTTCATTTCCGGCGGCCAGTAGGCCAGGGAAGCGGCCTTGTAATATTGCGCCTCCCAGTTGGACGGCTCGAGCTTCAACGCCGCGTCGAAACTTTGGTCGGCCTGCATCCCCAGAATGGCGACATCATTGTAATTCCCGCTTTTTTTTGCAGTCATCACTTTGTTGATATACGCAACGCCCAACTCGGCGGGATAGGCGGCATTGTCGGGATGCTTCGCCATGCCCGCTTTCAACGCGGCGATGGTCTGGTCCAATCCGCCTGCATCCTGCAATTGCTTCCACGTCACCTGCTTTTCCTGGTAACTCGATCGCGAGGACACCAGGGTATCAATCATCCGATTGGGCTTGTGATTTCCGAAATAAAGTATTGCCCCGCCGGTGACGGCAACACAAAGAATGGCCACGGTAACAATTGATGATGATTTCATATTTTCCTTTCGAGAAGTTGAAGATTAAGAATTTTCCTGTTCCGACCGGCGGCGACTGCTGACCACGATTCGCCACCAGGCAAGCATTGGAATGACCCAAAGAAGATTCAGCCACGCCAGATAGCGCAAGACGAGGGGAGCATTTTGGAAAAACAGATTTGGCTGAAGAAAAGATTGCGCGGCCTGGTTGTTGGCCTGCAATGCGTGCGCGATGCCGCCAATCGCAAAATCATGCGCGATGGCCACGCCGCCCACCGCCGCATTCCACGCGATGGCGCAGCCGCCAAACACCTGCCAGCCGAACGCCAATCCGCCAAATGACCAGACCCCCAGGCTGAATCCGCCCAGCGCGAGCAAACCAACCGCGCAGCCGCCGAAGGGCAATAATCCCATCGCCAGCCCGCCAATGCTCACCGGCGCAATCGCAATGCCCCCAAAAGCAAACAACACACCCACAGCACAATCACCCGCCGCAATCCAGGCTTTCACCGGCCTTCCCGACACGAGGCCGCCGCTGACGCGAATGTGGATGAAGGGCAGTCCCAACAAAACAAATTTGCTGCGGTATTCCCACGCCGGTCTGGCGGGATTCACGGTCATGCCTTTCGCCGTGAGTTCAGCGATGAATTTTCGCCGGATTCGCCACGACCAAATCCCGTGCGCAAAAACCACGAAGGTGAATGGCAGCACCAGCCCGATGATCAAACTGGTGAAAACCATATCACGATCCATGATGATTTGTTTTGCCCAGATCAGCAGCAGGCCATACGCGACGAAAAAACCAAGAATGCACGCGATGAGTTTGCGGTAAAAACTTTTGATGTTCTCACGCTCGCGGTCTGATTGCGCGCCGGCCATGCTGATACGATAGCCGACATAATTGCCAAAAAAGCCGAGCAATGGGGTGAGCATCGCGCTGAACAATCCGCCCGCAGCCGCCGCCTTGGCGGCGGTGCCGCCCTTGGCCGCCGCCACGCCAGCCGCCGCAGCTTTGGCTGATATGGTGAACGCCGGCAGCGCGGCCAAGACGCCAATCGTGAAGGCCTTGCCGGGGTTGGTTCGCTCCAGCGCACCTTCGACAAAAGCCAGCACTTGCTCGTGCAGCAGTTTTCGTCCGCGCAAAAGCCGCTGTTTTACGGTGTCCTCGGTCAGGTCCAGATTTTGCGCGACGGCTTCGATGGATTGGTGTTCGCGGTAAAACAGGACGAGCGGCTCGCGGTAAATTTCCGGGATGCGTTCGAGTGAGCGCCAGAGGATGGCCTGCTCCTCGTTGCTGATTGTGTATTCGATCGGCAGCGGCTCCGGCGAAAGGGTTTCGGATATTTCGTCCAGCGACTCGGCGCGGTGGCTTGGCTCGCGGCCCTGCCGGCGCAGCCAATTATTGATGAGGTTCCGTGCGATGCCGCAGAGCCACGCGCGCAATTTTTCCGGCTCGCGCAATCCGGCCAGTTGTTTCCACGCGGTGACGAAGGTTTCCTGCGCCAAGTCTTCGCTCTGGCTCAAGCTGCCGGTGGCGCTGTAAGCCAGCGAACAGACGAGCGACTGGTAACGCGTGACAATCTGCCCGAAGGCGTCGCGGTCACCGGACAGGCTGGCGCCGACCAATTCCGCATCGTTGTTTGCCGCCACGGGCATCATTCTGGCCGTCATCATATCGTCGCTTATGTGGCTGGAAAGCGCGAAGAGGTGACGGGAAATTTACGATTTCCCTGAAATCGCTTGAATCACTTCCTCCGGTGTGAATCCGTGAAGCTTGACGGTCTTGTGCCGTGAGGTATGGCCGCGAATCAATTCAACCCGGCCGCGCGGGCAATCCAGCTTTTCCGCGAGCAACTTAATGAGTGCTTCATTCGCCGCCGCGTCCACCGGCGGCGCGGTGACTTTGATTTTCAATTCATCGCCGAGCGGCCCGCCGATTTCATTTTTGGAGGCGCGCGGCTGGAGTTTTACGGAAAGTAAAGTGCCGCCAGTCGTTTCGCGGAGAAAAGTGGCCAGCGGCATGATCGGAAAATTTGTTCTATTTTGGCAAAAAGATCGGCGAAAGCTCGGCGGTTACGCGAGATCGAAGCGATCCAGGTTCATCACCTTGTTCCAGGCCGCGACAAAGTCGTGGACGAATTTTTCCTGCGCGTCCGCGCTGCCATAAACTTCCCCCAACGCGCGGAGAATGGAGTTTGAACCAAAGACGAGATCAACCCGCGTGCCGGTCCACTTGACCATGCCCGTTTTGCGATCGCGGCCTTCAAACACATCGGCATCTTTCGAAACCGGTTTCCACTCCGTGCCCATGTCGAGCAGGTTCACGAAGAAGTCGTTGGTCAGCGCCTCCGGTCGCTTGGTGAAGACACCGTGCTTTGCTCCGCCGAAGTTGGTCTTCAAGACGCGCATGCCGCCCACAAGCACCGTCATTTCAGGTGCCGTGAGCGTCAGCAATTGGGCCTTGTCAACCAGCAGCGCTTCGGCCGGGATGGTGTATTTACCCTTGAGATAATTGCGGAAGCCGTCCGCGATGGGTTCGAGCACGGCGAAGGATTCGACGTCAGTCTGTTCCGCCGAGGCATCCATGCGTCCCGGCGTGAAGGGAACCGTGACCTTGTATCCGGCGTTCTTCGCGGCCCGCTCGACGCCGACGCAGCCGGCCAGAACGATCAGGTCGGCCAGCGTAACTTTCTTGCCTCCTTTCGCCGTTTTGTTGAATGTGCTCCGGATGCCTTCCAGCGTCTTCAGCACTTTCGCCAATTGTTTCGGCTGGTTGACTTCCCAATTCTTCTGTGGCGCGAGGCGAATGCGCGCGCCATTCGCGCCGCCACGCTTGTCAGAGCCGCGGAAGGTGGACGCCGACGCCCAGGCGGTCGAAACCAGTTGCGAGACAGACAACCCGGACACCAATATTTTGGCCTTCAGCAAGGCGATTTCCCTGGCGCCGATCAATTTGTGATTAACCGCGGGAATGGGGTCCTGCCAGATGAGTTCTTCTTTCGGGACCTCCGGGCCGAGATAACGCGCGCGCGGACCCATGTCGCGATGCGTCAGCTTGAACCACGCCCGGGCGAATGCGTCCGCAAACTGATCTGGATTCGCCAGGAAACTCCGCGAGATTTTTTCGTAGGCCGGGTCGAAACGCAGCGACAGGTCGGTCGTCAGCATGGTCGGCAGGTGCTTTTTCGACGGATCATGCGCGTCGGGAACTGTCGCGTCGGCTCCCTTCGCCACCCACTGCTGCGCGCCAGCCGGGCTTTTCGTGAGTTCCCATTCGTAGCCGAACAGGTTCTCGAAAAAGTTGTTGCTCCACTTCGTCGGCGTCTGGGTCCAGGTGACTTCCAGTCCGCTGGTGATCGTGTCACCGCCTTTGCCGGTGCCGAAACTGCTCTTCCAGCCCAAGCCCTGCTCTTCGAGGCCGGCCGCTTCCGGTTCCTTCCCCACATGGGTCGCTGGTCCAGCACCGTGCGTCTTGCCAAAAGTGTGGCCACCGGCGATGAGCGCCACGGTCTCCTCGTCGTTCATCGCCATGCGGGCGAAGGTCTCGCGAATGTCACGCGCCGCGGCGACCGGATCCGGGTTGCCGTTCGGACCTTCCGGGTTGACGTAAATCAGCCCCATCTGCACAGCCGCGAGCGGATTTTCGAGATCACGGTCGCCGGAGTAGCGTTTGTCAGCCAGCCAGGTTTTCTCCGCGCCCCAATAAACGTCCTGATCCGGCTCCCAAACGTCCTCGCGACCGCCGCCGAAACCGAACGTCTTGAATGCCATCGTTTCGAGCGCGACGTTGCCCGTGAGGATCATCAGATCGGCCCATGAAATTTTTCGGCCATACTTCTGCTTGATTGGCCAGAGCAGGCGACGCGCCTTGTCGAGGCTCACGTTGTCCGGCCAACTGTTGAGCGGGGCGAAGCGCTGCTGGCCCCGGCCGCCGCCGCCGCGGCCGTCACC
>JBEKRA010000029.1:0-11458 GCA_049519195.1 Verrucomicrobiota bacterium | reverse complement strand
ACCACCGGCGCGAATGTCGTGGCCGCGATTGAAGTTGCCAGACGCCCGGAGAACAAGGGCAAATTGATCGTCACCGTGGCCTGCTCGACGGGCGAGCGTTACTTGAGCACGCCGCTGGCCGCCGAGGCGCGGGCGGAAGTGGGCGGATAGAAGAATGGATTGATGGATAAATGGATTATTCATCGTAGTTAATGGGCTGTCGAAGGTTTTGAGGGTCCCGTTTGGCGGGACGGCTTCCCAAGTTCACAAATTCAAAATTGATTCGGGATAATTCCGGCCTTCGAGCGCACAAATTATGAGCAGTTCAGACAACAGCGGCGAAAAAACGCCGAATAACAATAACGGTTCCGGCTATCTGGAGATTTCCGAGAAAGGCTTCGGCTTTTTGCGGACGGCGCAAAATCATTATCACCCGAAGCCGACCGACATCTTCGTCACACCCGACACCATCCGGCGCAATTTTCTGCGCGAGGGCAGCTTCATCGAAGGCACGACGCAGCCGCCGCATCGGGGCACCAGCCCGCAACTGAAGACCGTCGAGAAGGTCAACGGCATGCCGTTTGAGGAATACACGAAGGCCGTCCGCTTCGAGAACCTCACGACGATTGACCCGATAGAAAAGTTCAAGCTTGAAACCAGCCCGGACATGATCGAGACGCGCGTGATTGACCTCGTCACGCCAATCGGCAGGGGCACGCGCGGCCTCATTGTCGCGTCGCCGCGCACGGGCAAGACCACCATCCTCAAGCAAATCTGCAACGCCATCACGACGAACCACCCCGATGTTCACGCGCTCGTGCTGCTAATTGACGAGCGGCCGGAGGAAGTCACGGACTTCCAGCGCTCGGTGAAGGCCGAGGTCGTCGCGTCGTCAAACGACATGGATTTGGAAACGCACGTGCGGCTCTCGCGCTTCACCATCGAGCGCTGCCGGCGCATGGTGGAATCCGGCAAGGACGTTTTCGTGCTGATGGATTCGCTCACGCGCATCGCCCGCGCCTACAATAGCGCCCACGGCGGCAGCGGGCGCACGATGACCGGCGGTGTGGACGCCCGCGCGCTTGAAATCCCGCGCAAAATGTTCGCCTCCGCGCGAAAGATTGAGAACGGCGGCTCGCTCACGATTCTGGCGACGGCGCTCGTGGACACCGGCTCTCGCATGGACGAGCTGATTTTCCAGGAGTTCAAGGGAACTGGCAACATGGAGTTGATTTTGGATCGCAAACTGTCCGACCGGCGGCTGTTTCCGGCGATTGACATTCCCAAGAGCGGCACGCGCAAGGAGGAAAAACTTTATCCGCCCAAGCAGATCGAGGCCATCCGCAAACTGCGCCGCACAATGGTGGACTTGAATCCCATCGAGGCGATGGAAACGCTCACCGCCGCGCTCAAGAAACACAAGACCAACGACGAGTTGCTGGCAAAGCTGGCCACCGGCGCGTGAACCGTTGAATTGTTAAAGCGTTGCAACGATCCGCAGGCGGGGCTAATTTGGAGCCGGTCATGAACTTAAGCCTCGAACAAGTCAGGGAAAGGCTGCGCGAAGAGATGCCGCTGCTCCGGCAAAAATTCTCCGTGAAATCGCTTGCCGTCTTCGGCTCGGTCGCGCGCCATGATCCGCAGCCGAACGATTTGGATTTGCTGGTGGAGTATTACGAGGTTCCGGGACTTTTTGAGTTTATCGCGCTGGAAAATCATTTGTCGGATTTGTTTGGCATCAAGGTTGATTTGTGCATGGCTGATTCGCTGAAGCCCAGGGTCAGCAAAAATGCCCTCAAAGAAATGGTCTTGATGTGAAAAGTGAACGAAATCCGGCCGACTACATCGGCGATATGCTCGAAGCGTCCGGACAGATTGCTCAATTCATCAAGGGGATGACTTTTGAAGAATTTTCGACGGACCGCAAAACCCAGTTTGCCGTGATTCGCGGCTTGGAAATCATTGGCGAGGCGATTAGGAACATATCCCCGCCACTCCGCCAGAAATACTCCAAAATTCCGTGGCGCGAAATCACCGGGATGCGTGACAGGCTTATCCATGATTACATTGGGGTGAATGTTCAAATCGTCTGGTATGCGGCAACAAGGAATTTGCCGGCCATAGAACCGGAACTCCGCAGGATGTTGAATGAACTTGGCGGCTGAAAAAATCACCCCGCTCCACTCGCGCCCGCCTTTGGAGCGGATGTTGCGCATCCATCAGGCGCTTCAGTCCGGCGGATTTCCCAACGCCGCCAAACTCGCCCGCGAAATCGAGGTCGCAACCAAGACGATTCACCGCGACATCGAATTCATGCGCGACAGGCTCAACCTGCCGATTGAATTTAATCCGGCAAAAAACGGCTATTTTTACACAGGTGAAGTCAGCGCGTTCCCGACCATGCAAATCACCGAGGGCGAAATTTTCGCGCTCGTCGTCGCTGAAAAGGCGCTCCAGCAATATCGCGGCACGAGCTTCGAGAAGCCGCTCTTGAGCGCCATCCGGAAAATGGAACAGGCGCTGCCCGACACCATTTCGCTCAACCTTGCCGACATCGGGCAGACGATTTCCTTCCGCACGCGCGCCGAGCCGATTCTGGATTTGAAGATTTTCGACGCGCTGGCCAAGGCCGTCGCGCAACGCCGGCAGCTTGAATTGAATTATCGCAAGCCCGGCCAGGCAAAGACCGAAGCCCGACTCGTGGACCCGTATCATCTGGCGAACATCAATGGCGAATGGTTCCTGTTCGCCTACGACCACGCGCGCACGGACATCCGCACCTTTGTCCCGGCGCGGATTCAATCGGTAAAGCCAACCGGCGGGACCTTCGAGCGTTCACAGAAATTTTCACTGGAGAAACGGCTGCGCGACAGCTTCGGCGTCCATTCAGGCGAGGGCGAATATGAAGTCGTCATCCGCTTCAATGCGCACGCCGCCGATTACGTCCGTGAAAAGAAATGGCACCAGTCGCAGCAACTGCGCGAACTGAATGGCGGAGGAGTGGAGTTGAAATTGAAGCTGTCGAGCCTCGCCGAAATCGAGCGCTGGGTCTTGAGCTGGGGCGGCGACGCGAAGGTTTTGAAGCCGCGCGAACTGGCTGAAGCGGTCAGAATGTCCGCCCGGAAAATCCTCGCAGCGTGAATCAGGATCGCTTTAAGACGTTTACCAGACAATGCAGGCAGCCGAATTGCCGGTAGGTGGTGGTGCAATCCACCGGGCGGATTTCATAGCCAAGGCTTTCCCAGATTTTGCGCGCGGCGTGGTTGAGGGATGCGGCTCCGCGATAGAACGGCAGATAAACGATCCGCCGCTCGCCTTGCCGGTCAATCAAACAGTTGACATAAGTCAGGTAGGTTCTTCCGTCAGCCGCCGGTATCGTCGGAACGCGAACCACGCGATAGCCAGCATGAACGCACTGGTCGGCGACGGCATCGAAAAGCCGCTGCGTCCCCGCACTGAAATCCGGCCCGCCGGGCAATTCCGGAGAGCCCGCCGGAACTGAAGCCGTCAGCAGGCTCCGTCCCAAACTGGGATCACCCACCAGAACGGTTCTATTTCCGACCGACGCCATGAACATGGCAACATGATGATCGGGCGCTTCGTCGAACAACACGACCCGGCGCTGGAGCGCGCCGGCAATATCCCCGACGAACGCCTCCTTGCTGGATTCCGTGCACTGGATGTTTCGCGTCAAAATGCGCGGCGCGACGAAGACCGTTTCATTGTCGGCCAGGAAATCTCCGCCATCGAAATAGAAGTAGGCACACCGCGCGAATACTGATGACGGCAGCGCTTCCGCGATGTCGGCGCTGATTCTCTGGTCGCCGGCGCGGGCCGGCCAGACTTCGGCGGCGGCCTCCTCCGGCTGGTGCAGGAGCGTGGTAATGCCATTTGGCAATGCGGGCGCGAGAGCCACCCAGCGGTCCCGCGACCAGGTGGTTATCGGATGATTCACGACGATGGATCGCAGGCGGCAACGAACCGGCCCGACCAACGCAACCAGTTCGGCGTAAGCGGCGCGACTCGGACAGACCACGAAAACGGTGACGTCCTTCTCGAGCGCGCCGAGAAAATCCCGATAAGGCGTGGCGACGATGTCCCTGGCGGAAGGTTCGTATTGAACCACCAGCGAGCGAAAATGGCCGTCGCACTCGGACAAGATTGCTCCGGAAGGCGGAGGCTGGCGTCTTCCGCCGTTCGCGAGACTCAAGATCGCGATTCCCAGCGCCAGCCCGATCATCACGCCCGTGCATGTTTGCCAGCGAACCACGATTAATTTGGCGCCAGAGTTGCCGCTGGTGCCGGCGGAAGAGTCGAAAAGCTCACGGCTACGATTGCGGATGTGTCATTTATCTTCACGATCATCGGGCCATTGGCCTTCTCGTTCGCGCTGGCGTTTTGCGGATCAAGCGGCTGCAGCTTGACATTGATCATGCTGTTCGGCGGCAGCTTTGTGCATGTGGTGAGCGGAATGATTTTCGTTTCGTTCGGTTTTAGCGTCAACGGACACGATTTTTGCCAGAGCATTTGTGGAAACGCCGGCATTCGCGAAAATTTTGATGATGGCGCCATCGCGGTCATGGAAACCAGGACGGCTGCGTCAACGTCTTTGCCGGTGGTGTTGACCGCTTTCAAATCAAAGGCGGGTTCGTCGCCGGCCTTGAATGTTTGGGATTCCACCGTCGCGAGCGTAAACTCGACTCCGTTGGAAACCAGCTTGGGCCGGGCGATTTCTTCCGGAGCGGTATCGTCGCCCGCGTTCAGCGAATTTGGCAGAAAGGCCGCTACTGTCAGCGTGGCGGTGACGAGAGCGGCTGAACCGATGATTGCGAGGTCTTTTGTTTTCATATTGATTTGGACGTTGAACTTTGTTTGGCACTTTCCATTTCATTTGACACTAAATCGAAGCAAAGGTTGTCCGAACCGTGTAAGTCGTTTGTAAAAGATTTGTAAAGCCCTGCTGTTGAGTCGCGGCTCATGTAGAACTGTCTTCGTCGGCATCCGGTTCAACGCCCGCGCCGCCTATTGCGTCCGTGAAAAGAAATGGCACCAGTCGCAGCAACTGCGCGAACTGAATGGCGTAGGAGTGGAGTTGAAATTGAATCTGTCGAGCCTCACCGAAATTGAGCGCTGGGTTTTGAGATGGGGCGGCGACGCAAAGGTTTTGAAGCCGCGCGAACTGGCTGAATCCGTCCAGAAAGCGGCTCAAAAAATCCTCAAACCCTGATTGCAGCGGCGTCTCTGTAGAGCGCCGCAAACTATGTCGGGCATTAAGCCGGAACGATGCAGTTGAAAAGTTAAGCGGCGGTGCGCGTAGCTGCGACGCCTCCGTCGCAGCTACACGCGGCGGCAACTGCATCGTTCCGGTTCAGATGGCGGCTTTCTGCCGAAAGCCGCTACGCCGAAAGCGGACGGGTGACGCCGATTTTCACGGGAATTTCCGATTGCATTTTCAATAAACCTTGCGCAGGTTTGAGGGCAGGATGTTGAGTTCTTCGCGGTATTTGGCAACGGTGCGGCGCGCGATGGTGACGCCCTTTTCGGCGACCATCTTTACAACCTCCTGGTCCGCCAGCGGATGGGCCTGGTCCTCGTGCTTGAAAATTTCCGCAACCATGTCCTTGACGCTGGCGTTGGAGACGTCGGAGCCGCTCGCGGAGTGCAGGCCGGCGGTGAAAAACGACCTCATTTCAAACACGCCCTGCGGCGTTTCCATGTATTTGCCGGACACGGCGCGGCTGACGGTGGTTTCGTGGACGCCGACAACTCCGGCGATTTGCGCCATGTTCATGGGTTTCAAATGCGAGACGCCCTTTTCCATGAACTCGCGCTGGCGTTTCACGATTTCCTGGGCGATATTAGAAATGGTCTCCTGCCGCTGGTGCAGGCTCTTGATGAGGAATTTACCGGCGCGGATTTTTTCGCGGATGTAATCTTTCACCTCGTCGGATTTCCCGCCCCTGGCCATGAGGTCCTTGTAGGTGTTGCTGATGCGCAAATGCGGAATCTGCTCGTCGTTGGTCGTCACCACAAAATCATCGCCGGACTTTTGCACGAAAACCTCGGGCAAAACATACTGGTCGGTGTCCGGCAGGAACGCCCGGCCCGGACGCGGCTCCAGCCGCGCGATGCGGGCCAGCGTGGCCTGCACGTCTTCAATGGAATGGCAGGTGGCGCGCGCGATTTCCGGGATGCGCCGCTTGCCCAGCTCGTTCATGAAGTCGCGGACGATGCGGTATTCGAGGGTTTCCTGCCGTCCGGCGCGTTCCAGTTGGAGCAGCAGGCATTCGCGCAAGTCGCACGCGCCGACGCCGGGCGGGTCGAAGGTCTGGATGATTTTCAGGACATCGGAAATTTTTTGTTCGGGCAGGCCGTTAAAGGCTGAAAGTTCCGCGACGGTGGTCTTGAGATAGCCGTAATCGTCAATGTTGCCGATGATGAGTTCGGCGATGCCGCGCTGTTCGTCCGTGAAATCCGTGTCGCGGACCTCCTCCATCAAGGCTTCCGTCAGCGACGTTCCCGCCGTGAGCGAGTCGAACATGAACTGGCGCTTTTCCTCCTCCTCCGGGGAGCGGCGGACGGGAACGTTCGTCTGCGCAAAATGGTCGCGCCATTCCTGGTCAATCTGCACCAACTGGTCGAACTCCGCCTGAAAATCGTCCGCGGGCGCCTCAACGCCCTGCTCCGAGGCGGCTTCAAACGGCGATTCGGCGGGCGCGTCGTCATCATCCTCCGGCGCCGGTTTGTCATGCAATTCGGTTTCCGGCGCGGCGATTTCCTCGAGCACGGGATTTTGCTCCAGTTCGCGCTCGACCAACGCTTTGAGTTCGAGCGTCGGTGCCTGGAGCAGCGCCAGCGATTGTTGCATCTGTGGCGACAGCACCAGCGATTGCGTCAGCCGCTGCGAAAGTTGTAAGCCTTGCACCATCTGTGTCCCAATATAACCGGCTTTTATCCGGATACAAGAACTTTGGCATGATTTTCGCTTCATCAGGTAAAAGCAAAGGAAAAGCTGGATTTTGCCGCCAATCGGTTGCATCTTGTAAGCATGAAACTGATTCTTTCGACACACAACTTGACACTGACCAAGGCCATTGAGGATCACATCCTTGGCCGTCTGGAGAAGCTCGACCATTTCGACCGGCGCGCTTTGGACGCGCGCGTGACACTCGAACATGATCACACCCGCGTGCCCAAAAAGCAGTTCGGCTGCTCGATCCGCTTGAGCGTGCGCGGGCCGGACCTTTTTGCCGAGGATGTCGAAAGCGATTTGTATGCGGCGATTGACCTCGTCACGAAAAAAATCGAGCAGCAAATCCGCAAACGGCACAGCAAATACAAAGCCAGAAAGCACAAACTGGCGGCGCGCACCAAAAAAAACCGCCAGGAAGCGCCCGTCTAGCGTGAAAAGTGGCGGGTGTCAGGTGACGTGATTCAACTCTGGAATGTTCCTGTCACGCGCCACTCGTTACTCGTCACTTTCCAATGATTCTCCGCGCGAGAACGATCCTGCCCGTTTCAGGGCCTCCGGTTGAAAACGGCGCGGTTGTCGTTTCCGGAAATAAAGTCCGCGCCGCAGGCGCGTGGCCGGACTTTCCGCCCCGCGCGGCGGAACAAGTCTTCGACCTCGGCGATGTCATCCTGCTGCCCGGACTGGTCAACGCGCACTGCCATCTCGATTACACCGGCATGGCAGGTGAATTTCCTCCGCCGGAAAGTTTCACCGGCTGGATCAAGCTCATCACCGCAGCCAAGGGCGGCTGGACTTACTCCGATTTCGCGCAATCCTGGCTCAACGGCGCGCGGATGCTCCTGCGCAACGGCGTGACGACCGTCGCCGATTTCGAAAACGTGCCGGAGCTGCCGCCGGAAGTCTGGAGCGCCACGCCGCTGCGCGTTTTCTCCATTCTCGAAATGACAGGCGTCAAAAGCCGCCGCGATCCCCGCGCCATACTCGGCGCGGCCGTGGAAAAAATCAGTTCGCTCGGAAAATCTTCCCGCAACGCCGCCGGCCTTGGTCCGCACGCGCCCTACTCGACCACTCCGGAGCTTTTGCGGCTTGCCGCCGAAACAGCTCGACAACGCGGCTGGCTGCTGGCCACGCACGTCGCCGAGTCGGTCGAGGAATCTGAAATGTTTCACCACGCGCGCGGCCCGATGTTTGACTGGCTCGCGCGCAACCAGCGCGACAACTCCGACTGCGGCCTCGGCTCGCCTGTCGCCCATCTTGCCCGCAACGACATGCTCGGTGAAAACCTGATGGCCATCCACGCCAATCTGCTTGCGCCCGGAGACGCAGAATTGCTCGGCCGGCACCGAGTTCACGTTGTTCACTGCCCGCGCAGTCATGATTTTTTCAGCCATCCGCCGTTTCCACGCCGTCAACTCGCCGACGCCGGCGTCAATCTTTGTCTCGGCACCGACAGCCTTTCCACCGTCCGGAAAAAGAAATCAGAAAAGATAGAACTCAATCTGTTCCAGGAAATGCGCCGGCTCGCCGCCGCCGACAAAACCATTTCGCCGGTTGAAATTCTGCGGATGGCGACGGTCAACGGCGCGAAAGCCCTCGGCATGGCCGGACAAATCGGCGAGCTTTCCCCAAATGCCTTCGCCGATTTGATCGCGATTCCGTTCGCCGGAAAAAAGGCGGACATTTACGACGCCGTGCTGCATCATGCGTCAACCGTATCCGCAAGCATGATTGACGGACAATGGGCCATCGCGCCGTGAATGATTTTAGCCCGGAGTTGAAGAACCGCCTCGACGCCGTCCGCGAACAGAATTTGTTCCGCGAACTGCGCCGCGTGGATTCCGCGCAGGGGCCGCGCATTGAAATCGGCGGCAAATCTTATCTGAATTTTTCATCCAACGATTATCTCGGTCTTGCGAACAACCCGGTTTTGAAAGAGGCGGCAATCAAGGCCGTTGAAAAGTTCGGCGCCGGCGCCGGCGCGTCGCGTTTGATTTGCGGTTCGCTCGCGCCGTTTCACGAACTTGAAGAGTCGCTGGCCGATTTCAAGCGCGCCGAAGCCGCGCTCACCTTTTCCACCGGTTACGCGACCTCCATCGGAACCATTGGCGCGCTGATAGGCAAAAACGACATCATCATACTCGACAAGCTCGTCCACGCCAGCATCGTGGACGCCGCGAAATTGTCCGGCGCGAAGCTCCGGGTTTTCGCCCACAACGACTTGAATGATTTGGAGGACAAATTGAAATGGGCGGGCAAAATTTCAAAAGCGGAAAGCGGAAAGCGGAAAGCGGAAATTCTCGTCGTGACCGAAAGCATCTTTTCGATGGACGGCGACGCCGCGCCGCTGCGCGAAATCGTCATGCTCAAGGAAAAATACGGCGCATGGCTCATGGTGGACGAGGCGCACGCGACCGGAATCATCGGCGAAAACGGACGCGGCCTTGCTGACGAACTGGGCGTCAGCAGCCAAATCGAAATCCAGATGGGCACGCTCGGCAAGGCCCTCGGCTCAAGCGGAGGTTATATTTGCGGCAGCCGTGCTCTGATTGATTACCTCGTGAACCGCGCGCGCAGTTTTATTTTCAGCACCGCGCCCGTTCCGGCTGCTGCCGCCGCGGCGAAAGCGGCCATTCAATTTGTTCAATCCAGCGAAGGCGAAAGGCGGCGAAAGCATCTCCGGGCGCGGGTCGCTGAATTTCAATCTCAAATCTCAAATCTCAAATCTCAAATTCCGGGCGCCATCATTCCCATCCTGATTGGCGACGAATCAAAGGCCGTTGAAGCCGCTGCAAAATTGCGCGAACAGGACATTTTCGTTCCCGCCATCCGCTATCCGACCGTCGCGCGCGGAAAGGCGCGCCTGCGCGTCACCTTCACCGCCTCGCATTCCGCCGACGATGTCGCAACACTCGTCCGCGCGCTGGAACAAATCATAAATCGTAAATCATAAATCCCGATGCACCCGCTCGCAAAACTGGATCGGAAACATGTCTGGCATCCGTTCACGCAGATGCGCGACTGGCTGGCGCGTGAGCCGGTTGTGATTGTCGAAGGCCGTGGAGCGGTGCTTCGCGACGTTCATGGCCGGGAATATCTCGACGCCAACTCGTCCATCTGGACCAACCTGCACGGCCACAATCATCCCAAAATCAATTCAGCCATCCAGAGTCAGCTAAAGAAAATCGCGCACTCGTCCGCTCTCGGCCTGGCCAACGAACCGGCGTCGTTGCTCGCCAAAGAACTGGTCGAAGCAGCAAATCAAGGTTGGAGTCCAGCCTTTAGGCTGTCCGGGGACAGGCTGAAGCCTGAACTCCAACTGGCGCGTCAATCGCAAATCGCAAATCGTAAATTGGAGAGGGTTTTCTTCTCCGACGACGGCTCGACGGCGCTGGAAGTCGCGCTCAAACTGGCCCACGAGTTCACGCGGCGAACGCGCGGCAAGCAGGTGGGGCGGGCGTCACCGCGAGCCGCCCAACCGAAATTTCTTTCCCTCGAAGGCGCGTATCACGGCGACACCGTGGGCGCGGTCGCACTCGGCCACATTGATTTGTTTCACAAAGCCTATTCCGGCCTGCTTTTCAAGACCGACAAAGTGATGTCGCCGTTCTGCTATCATTGTCCGTTCAACCGCGCCAGGCCGGAGCGCGCCGATGCGAGGGAATATCGCAAATGCAATTGGGAATGCGTCGGCTCGGTGGAGCGGACATTTTCAAAACAGAAGATAAATGGGAATCCTTACGCTGCATTTGTGTTCGAGCCGTTAATTCAAGGCGCGGCTGGAATGATTCCGCAGCCGGCCGGCTGGCTGAAAAATGTCTCGGAAATCGCCCGCGGCCACGGCGCGCTGCTGATTGCGGATGAAGTGATGACCGGATTCGGCAGGACAGGCGTCGCGCCTGTCCCAAATCAATTCCCCACTCAAGCGGGACAAAAAGTTAGAGACAGGCGCGACGCCTGTCCTACGCTCTTTGCCTGCCATCGTGAAAATGTTCAACCAGATTTCCTCTGTATCGCAAAAGGCCTGACGGGTGGTTATTTGCCGATGGCCGCGACGCTCACCACGCAAAAAATCTTCGACGCCTTCCTCGGCGAATATCACGAATTCAAGACTTTCTTCCACGGACACAGTTACACCGGCAACCAGCTCGGCGCGGCGGCGGCGCTCGCCAGTTTGGAAATCCTGCAAAGCATAAAATCCATCCGCGCCCGGCAAAAACTCGAAACTGTCCTGCGTGATGAATTGGAAGAACTCTGGCAACTGCCAAACGTCGGCGACATCCGGCAGGTCGGTCTGATTGCGGGCGTTGAACTCGTCAAAGACTGGCGCACGCGAGAGCCGTTTGCGATGCGCGAACGCGCCGGCATCCGCGTTTGCGAGGCGATGGCCCGGCGCGGCGTGCTGACCCGCCCCGTCGGCAATGTCATCGTCCTGATGCCGCCGTATTGCACGACGCAGGCGCAGTTGCTAAAAATGATTTCCGCGCTCCGGGAAGCTTTGACGGTTTG